>JBHIER010000666.1:0-1500 GCA_046760705.1 bacterium | reverse complement strand
GGATATGGGAGAACAGAATCTGATCCGTCACACCCTCTATCGCAGCGCACGGCAGTTTGCTTCTCCTTTGACTCTCATACGCTATGTCCTTCCAGGGGCACTTATCGCAGTTGGGTGATTCCTCGGGGCACAACCCCACCCTGAGGGAGTTGATCACATCCGTGCTGCCCGGCTGGCTGATGTACCCGGCGAGGGGGATCTGGGTCTCTCTCAGACGGTCGAGTGAGGATAGAAACCCCTCTAAAGTGGTGGCCTTGAAGTCGGTGGGCACGCCCTCCAGAGGCCAGAGGATCAGCGTCCCGTCCGAGAGAGCCACGGCAGTTCTGCCCTCACTCCTTGAACCCTCAGCTAAAAGGGCGAGCTCAGAAAACTCTAAAGCCTCCCTCTTCATGGCGAAGATCTCGTTGCTCATAAACGTCCTCTTGCCCGCCCAGTCCCGGTGGAGGTCCTGATCCTTGTAGAACAGAAACGGGCGGCTGGAAAGAGTTGGCCTCTCACCTGTCCCGTAGTGAATCGCCACGAACCCAATGTTGATCAGGTAGCAGGACGAGATCTCATGCCGGTCCGGGAAGATCTGGGAGCCATCTGTCGCGATCACCGTCAGCTGCTTCGGCCTTTCGGGCGGAGGATAGGATCCGTTCAAAGGCTCGGAGATTCCCGCCACCGGCCAGGACGTCTTGCTGAGGGAGACTTTGTCCGCCAAGGTTTCCCAATCCCCAGACCATCTTTCAAACTCAGCGGAGACAAGTTTCATCCTTTTCAAGAATCTATTCTGGGCATCCTTCTGCTCCTGGACCATTTGATTTATCTGTCTCTTAACAGAAGCAAAATCTAACATACTGTTCTCACATCCTTCCAGTTTGTCTCACAAAATGGATTCATAGTAATACCGCCTCCCTCCCCCCGGGAGACTGTCCTCCCTCAGACGACATGCTAGGCCCATACGCTGCAACAAGTTTAACCTGTTACAGGCAATGTTCACACTCTTGTTCAGAGCCTCGGCCAGCTCAGCCGACGTGACCCTTTTCCTCTCTATCAATATCTCCAATGCCTCCCTGATCGGCCTCTTGATCTCTCCTAATATCTCCACACCGCCGTTGTCCTTCATGAGGATGGCGATACCCCTCAGTTGAAGCACAGCCTGTAACGTCTCCTTTACCGACAAGTTCGCATTTTGCACAAACACAAATCTAGTTTCCAGCTCTCCGCTTCGGATTCGCAGCAAAAGCTTCGTCAAAAACTCGTCGGCACAGGAGATATCTAGAAACTCCACATTTGAGAAGTCCAAAGGGAAAGCTCTGTCAGATTCGCTTCCTTTCAGATAATCCATCAGGCTGTCTAAAATTTCCTCGCCTCTCGGCCGCCCAGTCAAAATAGGATCGTCTGAGGAGAAAACGAAAGGAGAAGCTTGCTTCAGCATAGGTGCTCCTACTTTTACAGGTTAACAAAATTCCGTTAAGTTCTAATTTAAAGAAATTTTCCCGAAATGTCAAGAGATTT
>JBHIER010000665.1:0-1515 GCA_046760705.1 bacterium | reverse complement strand
CGTAATGGGGGAGTATTTTTTCCTTGACTCAGCCCTTTTTAAAGGTGTAGCCCTTCATGGGCATATTTTCTTAGGTCGAATGTTTCCTTCGTCAAGATTCGATCTACCCCTGCCTATCGTGAAAATTTGTAGGTCGGCTTGTGAAGCCTCCCGACAATCACAACTATCCCCTATCGCGAAAGATAAACTGCCGATTCGAAAGGTGCAAGCATAATTTGATGGCTGGGTTTTAAAAAGAGTTGAACAGGCCCTTCTCCGTCTCTGGCGAAATCGATGCTCTCTTTGCTTTTTCTGAGACTTTCTGGAAACTGAAGAATCGCTTTAACCCTTTTGATCGACAGATTCAAAGCCACCACAGCCACACGTTCATTCTTTACTCTGGCAAAAGCGACAATTTCAGCCGGCCGATTTGTCTGAATTTTAATCGTCTCACCGTCCACGAAGACAGAATTTTCTTTGCGCAACCAGATTAACCTTTTATAGAACTCCCTCACTGTGGGGTCAGTGCCATCCCAGTTTACTTCCACCTTATCGAAGAGGGTCGGTTTGACCGTATCGGCCACTTCCTGGCCGGCATAGAGCATCGGCAGTCCCGGCGTGGTGAAGATGAACGTAGCATAAGGTTTGTATCCGGGTCGGCCGAACATTTTGGCCGCCCGCTGCTCGTCATGATTTTCCAAAAACCGCAACCGAAGGGCACCCTGAGGGTACTGCTTTTCCTTCTCCAATATAAGATCAATGACCTCCTCGGCCTTCGTCTTTCCTCTGCAGATCTCTTTCAATTTGTGATAGAGACTCCAGTCATACGTGGCATCAAACTGGTTGAGGTGCAGCCGCGGCTCCTCCCCCTCAGCCAGCAGGAAAATGTCCGGTTTTATTTTGCGCAGTTCAGCCCGGACGTCCGCCCAGAAATCCTCCGGCACCATGCCAGCCACATCGCAGCGGTACCCATCGATATCGAACCCCTTCACCCAGTGGAGCATCGCCCGTTTCATGTAACGGCGCATCTCTGGATTCTCGTAATTGAAATCGGTCACATCCCACCAGTCGGCTACCTCGCGGGTGAAATTGCCATTTTTATCCCGCGCGAACCAATCCGGATGATTCTCCATTTCAACGTGGTCATTGGCCGCATGATTGGCCACCCAGTCAAGAATGACCCTTAGACCCAACTGGTGCGCTGTGTTCACCAGTCGGCGGAGATCATCTTCCGGGCCGAATTCAGGGTTGATGGCGAAATGATCCCTCACCGAATAGGGGCTTCCCAGAGTCCCTTTTCTCCCCCGCTTGCCAAGGGGGTGGATGGGCATCAGCCAGATCGTCTCAACGCCCAGATCCCGCAGCTCTGGCAGTCGCTCCGTTACTTTCTGGAACGTCCCCTCTTGGCTGAAGGCCCGGACGAAGGTTTCATAAATGATTGTGTTGGGAACCCAGGCGGGGCTTGTCACGCTCTGCTTGTGGCCATACTCTTGATCCGTTTGCGCTGTTCCTAATCGCTCCTTCTCGGACTTACAG
>JBHIER010000664.1:0-1523 GCA_046760705.1 bacterium | reverse complement strand
ATTTCATTATAACCCCATTTGATTGGCTAAAGCGTGAATTTAGCGTGAAATTTCCGTGAATTTTACATAGGCGGAAGTTGCAAGCACATCGCTATCTAAAAGAAGCGAAGGCCACGAAAGCCTTTCCCGCCTTTCGTGGCCTTTCGCCTATTTCGTGGTTCAAACCGCCACCTCATTCACGCCTCTCTCACAATGCATCACCACATACTTGTAGTAGAGAGAGCGCGGTTTCGGCATCAACGATTTCAAAAGCAACTTGTTCTGAGCGGCTGAGAAAGTGCCTGTTCTCGGAGATCAGATACTCTGCGCCGACCCATTCAACGCAGGCAGCAATAGCAGCGTCTTCTTCAGCGAAACCAAGGTTGATTACTTCAGGATCAATTCCTCAGGTGGCTCGGACCACAATACGGTGATGTTTTTCCTTTTGCTGATCAAGCGGAAGAACTCTTTACCTAACTCATAGTGTTGTTGGAAGTTGCTCCTCACTTCCTTGACCACCATCGAAGGTACGTAGACTCTCAAATCGCCGAGCTGATCCATGAGCTGTGCACAGCTAGTTTTACTAGCTGGGATGCCCAGGATGTACTCATTGCTATCCAGCACCAAGGGAGTATCTGGGCCTATACTCTTTTTCCCAGATTTCTCGCCGGGTGGCGCGGAGTTCGGCCAGGATTTCTTCTTCGGTTGGCTCCTCGTAGCCATATTCAGCTTTCCTCTCTCTGATTTGAGCTCGCAGCCTAGCTAATCCTTCCTTCCAATCCTCTGGTTTGAACTCCAGCAATTCCTTGGCTTCTTGCAACTCCCTTCTCATACCTGCAGCCACCAAGTCGGACAGATCACGGAAGAGGCCCAGACTCGTCAGTTTGAGGGATTCCTCATACAAGTATTCGGGAATCTCAACGGTGAGCTCTTTCGTTTTCGCGCACATTTTTCACCTCCGAAGGACGCTTCTGCAACTCTATTATATCTCATTTCCTGGCATCTGACAAGCTAGAGGTAGTTGAATGTGGAGGGCAAAAAAGCAGAAGGCCACAAAAGCCTTTTATGCCTTTCATGGCCTTTTGGGTGGTTCGCGGTTCAAATCGCCCACTCACTGACAAGTCTCCCCCCAATTCGCCACCACCTTCATGATGTCCACTATGTCGATGTTTCCATCTCGGTCCAGATCGTACCGGGGATGCTACCCAACGTCCATGGCCGTCATCCGCCACCTGCTGGCTACCTTCATGACGTCTGCTATATCCACTTCGCAATTACAGTCGAAGTCGCCAATGAGGCATGCGGGGTCTCCATTGATTTTATACTCAAAACTGTTAACCCCAGCCAAGACATCTCGTTTACTTTCAGTTCCTCCCACGTTAGTATCTGCCGAGAACTGTGGGACATACTCTATGGAGACAAAGGTTCGATCTGTACCACACTGCGCTTTGAAATGGATGGAGCCAAACTCGCCAAAACCAGTCGTTACTGGTTGGGAGCCGACATCGATGGTTCCCCGAAGGTAGATCTTTCCCAGGGTCGTA
>JBHIER010000663.1:0-1527 GCA_046760705.1 bacterium | reverse complement strand
AGGGGCCATGGTGTCAGGGATGCTCCACCCGTAATCCCCATCGTTCTGACCTGTTGGGTCAATTGTGGCATAGTAGACTCCGCCCTTATACACCTCAAACTTCAGCCAGGTCCCACAGTCAGTATCAACCGGACTCCAGGTGATCACATCATAGCCTCCACACGCCAACGTCTCACCCGCTGCAGGCGTGAGGATGGTAAAAGAGCATGAAAGAATGGACCACTGTTCAGTATTTGCAGTATTCGAGTGATCAGCAAATGAAATTGTACTACAACATAAGGCTGTTGCAAAGACCATCACTACAAAAACAGCACCGGTCAATTTTTTTGAGAGCTCTTCCATTTTACATTCTCCTTTTGGTTGAACTTCTTGCGCTGAAAGTTTATCCTTAAACGAGAGATACAATCTTGACAGCATCAACATTTTTCAATCACCTCCCCATACAGAATATACCTGTAAATAATGTATAATCAACCAACTTTCTTACTTATGCTCTCGATGTTTTTCAGTTAACCAGATGAACCATTTATTTTATTAGATTGCGCAAACTCTATGCCAAGAGTGTAGGCTTATTAGAAATGGGGATGGGGAGTGGAGGAGCAAGAGGTGATAATGACAAAGACAAAGATTATGAAAGATGGGAAAAAAGAGAATAAAAGAAAAATTGAACTTTCCTCAAATTTTTTTACGAGAGGCTATCGGCTAAGAAAAAGACAGCCAATTGTGTCATCAGTTTTACAACATGGTGTCGTCATTTTGATGACAGTTTGTTATGAGGAGTTGAGCCTGGATTATCCGCCACAGAGGCCTGTCTGCGTGTTACGCACAGGCAGGCTCAGAGACACAGAGCTTTTCATTTCGGATTGTGGAATGCGGATTGCGGAATTATAGTTGCGGGCATCCAGCCTGTCTGCCGTGCCAGCAACGGCACAGACAGGCTTGGTTACGAGCTTCTTTACCGTTAAAGTAGCATTCTTTAGGGGATTAATCCCTGGTAAGGATTCCGAGCTGCTTCATCTTTCGGTAGAGGTTCGTCCGTTCAATGCCCAAAACTTTGGCAGCCTTGGTGGCACTCCCTCCATGTGACTCAAGTACTCTGAGTATGTACTCGCGCTCAAATCGCATGCGAGCTTCCCTGAGAGTCTCCATCTGGTGGGAATTCCCTGCTGGGTAAGAATTTTCGAGGGCTGAGATGACGTGCTGCCGCCCAATGTATTCGGAGTCAATCAAGACAACTAACTTTTCGACGAGGTTTTTGAGTTCCCTGACATTGCCCTCCCAATTGTAGTTGGACAGGAATACCAATGCGTCTGGTGAGAATTTCTTCAACGGAACATTGTTCTCATCGCAGAAATACCCCAGATAATGGTCGAGCAGAAGGGGGATATCTTCCCTCCTCTCTCGCAGCGGTGGCACCGGGATTGTGATCACATTGAGCCTGTAAAACAGATCCTCTCTGAAGTTGCCCTCTTCAATCTCCTTGCTCAGATCCTTTCTCGTCGCGGCGATGAGGTGAACATCAACCGT
>JBHIER010000662.1:0-1544 GCA_046760705.1 bacterium | reverse complement strand
GACAGAGCCCCGGCGCTACGTACTTCCTTACCAAGAAAGTGGTCTAGAGTGTTTGCCCTAATAGGCCCACCTCAAAAGAACGCTACCCCAGGTAAACCCGGCTCCGAAGCTTGATAAAACAACTAGATCGTCTTTTTTGAGACGTCTTTTATCACAGGCCTCAGAAAGACATATGGGGATAGTCCCTGCGGTCGTATTGGCGTATTTGTCAATATTGACCATAACCCTCGATTCATCGATTCCTGTTCTACTGGCGCTGGCCTCGATTATTCTTCGATTGGCCTGGTGAGGGACGAAAAGTGCAATGTCATCTCCGGTAAAACCGTTCCGCCTCAATATCTCCCTTGAAACCTCAGCCATCCCAGCCACAGCGAACTTAAAGACCGCACGCCCGTTTTGATGAACATAGTGCATCTTCTTATCGACAGTCTCATGGGACGGTGGATTTAGGCTTCCACCCCCTGGCATATAGAGATGTCTCCCACCCGAGCCGTCCATGTGAAAGGCGCAGTCTAAGATTCCGTAGTGCGGGTCTTCGGTCGGCTCTAAAAGAACCGCTCCAGCGCCGTCCCCGAACAGCACGCAGGTCGCCCTGTCAGTGTAGTCAATTATCGAGCTCATCTTATCGGCACCTACCACCACCACCTTCCTGTGTGCTCCAGTCTCCACAAACTGAGCCCCTGCGGCCAAGGAGTAGAGAAAGCCACAGCACCCGGCTGAGAGATCGAAGCCCCAGGCGTTTTTAGCTTCAATCTTATCCTGAACAACGCAGGCTGTTGATGGGAACATCATATCCGGCGTGACTGTTCCAACGATTATCAGCTCGATCTCCTCGGGGTGTACACCCCGTGAATCTAAGAGCTTCTCAACAGCCTTGGCCGCCATATCAGAGGTCGGCCGGTCCTCCTCAAGGATTCTCCGCTCGGAGATGCCGGTCCTTGTCCTTATCCACTCGTCTGAGGTATCGACCATCTTCTCCAGGTCGAAGTTAGTTAATCTCTTTTCAGGAAGATACTTATCCACTCCCGTTATAACCGCGTTAAATTTTTTGCTCATCCTATTCACGATTCTCCCTTTGCTTGTCCATCCCTTTGCAGATGCTCCTTGATGTGATCGTTAACCCTTCCCTGAACCATCCTCTGAGCGACCTTGATGGCGTTGGAGATGGCCTTGGCCGAGGAACTCCCATGGCAGATAACCACGACTCCATCGACGCCTAACAGAGGAGCGCCACCGTACTCCTGGTAATCCATCTCCCGTCTTATCTCCTCAAAGACAGGTCTTAAAAGAAAAGCTCCAAGCTTCCAGGTGGGACTGGCCATCGCCCTCTCCCTGACACGGACCGAAAGCATCCCAATTACGCTCTCCGTGAACTTCAAAATAACATTTCCAACAAAACCATCGCAGACCACAACGTCGGCTGTGCCCTTGAGGATGTCACTACCCTCCACGTTGCCGATGAAGTTGAGGGAGGATTCCGAAAGCAGGCGATGGGCCTCCACCACGAGTTCGTTCCCCTTCGAGCTCTCCTCCCCGATGCTCAA
>JBHIER010000661.1:0-1544 GCA_046760705.1 bacterium | reverse complement strand
ACCGACCCTCGCGGGAGGCCAATAAGAAGGCTTTCTCTCGCTCTTCGGCATCGGTGCCCTGATCGGCCATGTGAAAGGAGTACCCGGAGAGATCACCAGAGGAATCTTTCGACGTGGAATTCATGACCTCATTTTCTAAGTAGCCGAGCTCCTTCAGCAGCTTCTCCCGCTTTTGTAAGATCAGTTTCCTGAAATATTCTCGGTCCCGCCTCCTCATAAATTTTGCACTCCTTTCTACCCATCATACTCGACACGTCCTCTCTACGGCAATGGCGACCCTTTCACCGTTGATGTTCCATTCCCGCCGAAACGGACCGGAACGCTCCTCATCGACAATATCCAAGGCCAGGGTCTCCTGCTTGATGTACTGTTTTAGTGCCTGAACGGCCTTCTTCAACCTCTCCGTGGCCTGATAATAGATGGTGATACGATCGGTGACATTCAGACCGGCCAGCTTCCGGGTGGTCTGGGTTCTGTTCACAAACTCTCTGGCATACCCTTCGTCTTCCAGCTCCTCTGTGATATGGGTATCCAGGCTGACAGTAAACAGTTCGTCCTTTTCGGTGACGGAGCCTTCTCTCTCAGCTGTATCGATCTCCACGTCTTCGAGACCGATCTCGACCTCTTCATCCTGCACGGTGATGGTGAGGGTCGCCGTGCCTTGAAGACGGGCCAAATCTTCTGGCCCAAGCCTTTTGATCCTTTCGGCCACACCCTTGGCCGCGCCCCCAAACTTCGGCCCGAGAACCTTGAAATTCGGTTTCGCTTTCAGGACGTACAGGTCCTCCCTCCTGTCCAGCAAGAGGATCTCCTTAACATTGAGTTCTTCCAAGATGAGCGGCTCCATCTCCCTGATGTCGGGTCTGGCTCCCTCACCGGTATAGACCACTGAGACTTTAGGCAACGGCTGGCGCACTTTGATGCCGGACCGATTCCTGGCTGCCCGCCCTAAGGCAACGATGCGCCGCACCGCCTCCATGCGGGCCTCCAGAGCCCCATCGCTGAACTCCTCCTCGACCTCGGGATAGGGGCACAGGTGAACGCTCTCCGGGCTCCGGTCACTGACGGAGCGGACGATGTTCTGGTAGATCTCCTCAGAGACGAAGGGAACGAAGGGGGCCAACATTTTGATCGTGGCCACCAACACCTCGTACAACGTCAGGTAGGCTGAATCCTTATCGGCATTGCGCTCCGATTTCCAGAACCGGCGCCGAGAGCGCCGAACGTACCAGTTGGAGAGATCGTCGATGACGAACCCTTGAATCAACCGGGCTGCTTTGGTGATGTCATAGCGCTCCAAATGATCATTCACCGCCTTGAGCACAGAATGAAGCCTGGAGGTGATCCAGCGGTCGAGCTCCGGCCGTTCAGCAAGCTCAATCTTAACTCCGTCAGGTCGAAACCCGTCGATGTTGGCATAGAGGACGAAGAAGGAGTAGACGTTCATCAGCGTCCCGAGAAGTCTTCTCGTCACTTCCGCGACGCCATCGTAGTCGAAGCAGGTCGGCACCCAAGGGGGGCTGACGGTCATGATGTACCACCGC
>JBHIER010000660.1:0-1551 GCA_046760705.1 bacterium | reverse complement strand
GAAACTCGATCATCCAAGGGCTGGAAATCAAAACCGAAGTCATTCTTGGCGAGATGGCCGAACAACAAGGGTTCGTGCTTGAGGGCATTCATTTGATTCGGGGGAAACGGGTTGGATCGAGCATCACGCAGTCTTCTGTACGGCGGGGAAAGCTTAACCAGGCAATGCTCTATGAGTCCGCCGTAATTGTGAGGAAGAAATGAGCACGGAAGCCCTCAGCATCTTTGGACAAGCCATTGTCGCGGTCAACCGGGCCATTGACGAAGTGTTCCCAGGCCTTACCATAGACCACATGGTGGAGACAGGAGAGTTTGAACAGGCTCTCTACATGATCTGGGTAGCATCACGGCTCTACTTTTTCGACGAGTATCTCCCAAAACGGCGTGAGCAACTGATTGAGGAACTTTTGCGGGTTAATCCGATATTTCAAGCTAAGGCAAACGGGACATTTACCCGTGAGGAGGTTATCGCGCTGGTAAAGGCGCTGGTCGATCCTATTTCCAAAGGCCTCAGCAGTTTGCGTCAGAGTCAGATCCCCATCCGGGGGAGTATCTTCGAATACATTGCCAAATATCCCCTTGAAGTTCTGTTTCACCAGAAGAGCACGAAGGCAGGTGACCAAATCCAGGTGATTCGAACGCCGAAAAAGCGCCAGAAGGAGAACATTGACCTGAGCATTGTGGTTGGCGAAGCAACAGTGATCGGCTTGAGCGTGAAAGGGAATGTCCGTGAGCGTCTTCGCGAGTCCATCCAGCGTGCGCGGAATGCACTGGACAAGGGGTACTTCTCCCACGTGTGGCATATGATTCTGACCTCTGGTGACGATGCGGATAAGAGATCGCTCAACAGCGTGCTTACAGAGACCCTCTATCACGGCCACCGGGTTTACACCTGGACGCCCTTATGCCCAGCACAACGGATTCTATACCCCACTGGTGGACAGTTACTGCCCTTCTCTCAATTGCCCAGAGATGTCGCGAATGTGCTGGTGATCTGATATGCCGCTCAAAGAATGGTTTCTGGAGATTGCTTGCTGCCCCAGATGTGGTGGCCGGATTCAGATCAAAGACGTCGAGGAAGAAAGAGACGGCGATTGCATCCGGGGGGCCGTTGTTTGCCTGTCCTGTCAGAGGGAATACCCCATCGTTGATGGAATACCTGTGCTACACAGCGAGAACGGGAGACGCATATCGGAGTAGAGATGACGTGAGCGTAAAAGTAAGCATTATGGCCGTGACCTTGGAGGAAACTTGTCCATGTTTGAACTCACACGTCCTACCAAAACAGGCGATTGGTCGGAAGCCGCGTTGAAAGTGCTGCGGGAGCGGTACCTCGTGGAGAAGGACGACGGGGAGCTGGAGACGCCCGAGGAGATGTGCTGGCGGGTGGCCCTGGCCATCGCCAAAGCGGAGGGAAAATGGGGCCGCAGCCCGGAAGAGGTGCACCACCTGGCGGAGCAGTTCTACGACCTGATGGTGGAGCGCCTCTTCCTCCCGAATTCTCCCACCCTCATGAACGCAGGCACGGGGAACGCCCTTCAGTACTCGGCCT
>JBHIER010000659.1:0-1564 GCA_046760705.1 bacterium | reverse complement strand
ACATCTAGCCGCGGACAACATATCAAGAGCGAAAGACAACAGGGACATAGAGTTGATGCCTATCATAAAGAAGGCTAAAAACCCCGTACTCGCCAGGATCATGAACCCCGCCTGGGAGAGGAGGTTGTTTCCCCGGTCGGGAACGGCAAAGTCTGTGATGATGACCCCGTTCAAAGACGAGGTCGGGTGATGACACCCGTGGCATTCAGGCCGGTTCTGGATAGGACTGACGGTTCTGAAGACTTTGGCCCCGTGACAACAGGCCACAAAATTGCACAAAAGGTCACAAAATGTTGGAATGTCAGTCTGACGAAGGTCAGACACGAACAAGTTTCTCTTAAGTCAGGGAGATCAGCCACTTTCGTATCGTTCTCTGTCCCATCATTCCAAAATTCCATAGTTCCAACTTTCCGTCTTCCACTTTGGCCTCTCAGCCCTTCAACCTTTCTTAATAAACCCCTAAAGGGATAACTCCGAAGACGTTGGTGTTGAAGGAGTAACTCCAGAGGCATTGGTGCTGAAGGGGTAGCTCTGGAGACATGAGGCACCAGCATGCCTGCCTGTCCCGAAAGCCTTGCTACAAGGCGGGGACCGTTCCAATCTGCGCCTTCTTCTCTCCGTGTCTCCCCGTTGACCCCGTTGGACGTAAGTCCTACGGGGTTTCTGTGGCTGCAGTTTTTTCTTGACTTTCCATGTCTCGGTCAATATTTTGGCCTACGCGGTCTCCGAAAAATAACGGGCCGGAGACATTGGGCATACATTGAAAACAACGGATCGCTGGCGTGAAAGAGAAGGGCAATCAGACACAAAATTATTTCGACCATATTCTCGTTATTCAGACGGCATTCATCGGAGATGTGATCTTGACCACGCCCCTGCTTCGGGCAACAAAAAGGGGTTTTCGGCAAGCTTCGGTCGATGTGTTGGTGACACCGAGAACGGCTGAACTCTTGGCCTCAAATCCTTGCGTTGACCGAATTATCCCCTACGACAAGCGGGGGGAGGAGAGGGGAGTCGTCAATCTGTTGAAATTGGCCAGGGCCCTCCGGCGACAAAACTACGATCTGGCCCTCATCCCCCATCGGTCCTGGAGAAGTGCGTTCCTGACCCTCTTGGCAAAGATTCCTATCCGGATCGGCTTCGACACCAGCCCAGGCTCATTATTTTATACTCAAAAGGTTCGATATCGGAAGGGCGTCCATGAAGCGGTGAGGAATCTCGACCTTCTCTCCCCTTTCGAACTCAATAATTCGGCCGATCCGACGCCTGAAATGTTCACCAGCCAAGCCGATGAGCAGAGGGCTTTGGAGATGTTAAGAAGGCACAATGTGGAGGATGGCCGTGCTATCATCGGTGTGGGGGCCGGTTCGGTATGGCCGACGAAACGTTGGCTTCCAGAAGGGTTCGCAGAGGTTTCCGACCGGCTCATGGCGGAGCGAAAAGCCGAGGTCATCTTCTTCGGTGGCCCTGAGGATGCGGCCTTGTGCGAGCACATCTCATCGATGATGGACCGCCTACCTATCATCGGTGCCGGCAGTCTCTCTTTGAAGGAATCGGCCGCCCT
>JBHIER010000658.1:0-1572 GCA_046760705.1 bacterium | reverse complement strand
AGATACCGGTAAGGCCTCTTCAATTCGACCCTCCCCTCCACGGCCCGCTCGATCGCATGTATCTTACCGGTCAGAAAGTCGATGACATCTTTACTGACCCTACCAGCCAAGGCCAAATCATCGTTCTCTTCCATGAGGGGGCTCACTCGATTCTCTCTCAACCTCTTTACGTCATTGACATTGAGTCTAATGCCGTAGTTTCTCGTGATTATGTTTTGTCGTATGAGTATCAAGTCTTTTATTGACATTTTCTATCTTGGATCTTACCGTGGGTGCTATGTCACGGCCGTTGCGCATCGAATTTCCAGGCGCTTACTATCATGTCATGAACCGAGGGTTGACGGGGCAGGCGGTCTTCATCTCCCAATCTGATTTTGAGGATTTTATGTTTTTGCTTGAGGATGCAACCGAGCGCTGGCAGATTCGGGTCTTGTCGTACTGTCTCATGACGACCCACTACCATCTTGCCCTTCAAACCCCTCTGGGAAATCTTCAGCGGGTCATGCGCCACATTGACGGTGTCTACACACAGCGATTCAATCGGCGGCACAGCCGGGGAGGTCCTTTGTTCCGGGGCCGCTACAAGGCGATTCTGATCGATGCGGATGTGTATTTGGCAGCTGTGGTTCGCTACATTCATCTCAATCCTGTTGAGGCCCTGGACACGGATGATCCTCGGGGCTATCGATGGAGTAGCCACGGGTACTATCTGCGGCCCAACAAAGCGCCGTGGTGGCTTGCTGTTGGACAGGTACTGGCGGGTTATCGGAGCCCGGCTGATTTTCATGAATTTGTTTTGTCCGGAAATGAAGCGGCTCTCTTAAGGTTCTATTCCGGGAAACGGCGTTTTCCGGTATTGGGTGAGGAGAACTTCATCTCGCAGATCAGACCTGGCAAGTTCTGTTTGAGCGAAGAGCATACGGCCCATGACGCTAAAGTGCTGAGACCAACCATAGAATCGGTAATTGGGGCAGTTGCACAAATCTACCGCGTATCCCGTGAAGACCTTTTTCAGGGAAGGAGAGGATATAGGAATGAACCGAGACAAGTGGCCATGTATCTGGTCAGACAGCTTTGTGGCCGATCGTTAAAGGAAATTGCCGAGGTATTCTCTCTGGGAAGTTATGGCGGTGTGGGTGCAGCGTGCAGTAAGATTCATCGACGGTTGAGGACAGACCGGGAGCTGAGGCTTCGGATCGAAAAGGTCAAGAACAGGATAGTGTGAAGGAATATATCAAAAAAAGACTTGACCCGTTGCTACCCATTGCCAACATTGCCACGAAGATCCCCCTGTGGGGCTCGGGCTGGGTCCGGAATCGGTGACAGCCAAGCAGGTTACGCTCAAGCGTAGCAAAGAAGCTCTCGCACAGAGCGTTATCGTAGCAATCCCCCGAGAACGGGCCGAGGGCGACACACCGGCTACTGGCAGCGCCTTCCGAAGCTAAACGACGTGTATTGTGAACCCTGACTGGAGTGATAAATGCCCCCCCTGGGCCGTCGTTGCAAAAGAGCCATCTCGTGGGCATCGAGGACAAGTTCGGTCTTGAGATGGGCGGCCATGGACCAGTCCAC
>JBHIER010000657.1:0-1575 GCA_046760705.1 bacterium | reverse complement strand
TGCCGATCTCCCCCATCCGCTCAAAAGTATAGATGAAGTACGGCAGATAGTCGATGGCCCGGGCCGGCTGCGGTGAAATGATCGAGCATTCCCTCTTCAGCTCCCCTTGAGCAGAGTGTCCAACAAAGATCAGATATCCCCAATGCTCCTATTATAACATCCTCGAATCGCCTTGTCAAGGGGAATTTGCACCTGCCCACCATTTTTTCAGAAAAATGAGGTCACATAGACGAGTGTGGCCCTCCGTCCGCAAAGGAAAATATCCTGCGGGTTGACGTTCGGTCCATTTTTGTGTATATTTTACGTAAGCCTTGAGGGATATGACGCCCCGACCCGGGTGCCGGGGGCCAGACAATTTTTCCCCAACCCGTTGAAAGGGGATTCTTTCTTTTAAGTCTTTTGAAATTATGATGTTATGAAAGTACATTGCCTGAGTTGATCCCCCTTATCCACAACATATTGTGGATAAGTCAGCTCTCAAACACAACGAGTAGAACTGAGAGAAGATGAAGCTTCTCCTCTTTGACATAGACGGTACCCTCATCCATTCCGGAGGGGCGGGGCGAAGGGCCATGCACAGGGCCTTCGAGCAAGTTTACGGTATCGAGGACGGGTTCAAGGACATCTCCATGTACGGAAAGACGGACCCCCTCATCCTCAGGGAGGCCCTGGCCAATCACCGAATAGAGTGGCGCCGAGAGGAGGCTGACAGATTCAAGGCCCTCTACCTTCAGTTCCTCCGCAAGGGTATCCTCACCCCCACTCCCAAGCGGCGGATCATGCCTGGGGCGGTGGAGCTCCTCGAGGAGGTATCGAAGAGGCCGAACCTGATTCGCGGCCTGCTGACAGGCAACTGGAGAGAAGGGGCCGAGATAAAGCTGGGCTTCTTCGATCTGAACCGATACTTCGAACTGGGTGCCTACGCCGACGACTCGGAGATCCGCGAGGAGCTCGTGCCCATTGCGGTCAAACGGTGCGAGGAGCTCAAAGGGATTGAACTTGAACCTGAGCAGGTCTACATCATCGGCGACACGCCGCTGGATATTCTCTGCGCCAGGCCCTTCGGGGCCAAAACCATCGTCGTCGCTACCGGCATCCACACCGAGGAGGAGCTTTTGGCCGAGCGCCCTGACCACTTCTTCCCCGATCTGAGGGAGTACACCGAGATCGTGAAGATCTTTTCGTAGCCTGGAATGTTGGCCACAGAGACTCAGAGACACAGAGAGAGTCCCATGTCCAACGTCCAAAGTCCAATGTAAGAACTTCGCAGCCCATAGTCCCCGACCTATTGCGCGTTTGCCCGCTCCGTGTCTCGCTGGTTGATGAATACAACATGATGTCAAGAAGGAGAGAAGACGATGGAAGACCTTCGTCCTGACAAGACTTTGGATTGCAGCGGGCTCTTTTGCCCCATGCCGATCGTTAAGACGAACAAGGAGATGAAAGGGCTGGCCGTCGGTGGGGTTCTGCAAATGATCGCCACCGATCCCGGCTCGGTGCCCGACATGGAGGCCTGGGCCAAGCAGACCGGCCACCAGTTGCTTCTGTCCAAAGAGGAGAACGGCAGATTCATCT
>JBHIER010000656.1:0-1601 GCA_046760705.1 bacterium | reverse complement strand
TTCCCTCAGGTATGCGGTAGATGCAGACGTTGAGAAAGCTACCAACGGCTAAGCCCACAACGAATATAAAAGGATGTATCATCAAATCCATATTATCCCGAATTATGCACAAAGCACATCACCTGAGAGGTGAATCAGCAAGTTGCCCACCTACGAGGCCGTCTTCCACAGATTGCTGCTCGGTGTTGTCATAAGCAGGGGAATTTCTATTTCGCTCAGCGGTTCCGCCTCTGGATTGCATCCTCCGACTTGATCGGAGGATCCAGAGGGTTGAAGGCGCCTCTTTCTGGTTTGCCCGTTCATGCCCCCCACCGATATGGGGCCAGAGTATAGGAGAGGGCCATATGCTGGGAGCTTCCCATATCCAGAATAGGTCTGACTGATCCGGGCAGGAGTGCAACTCCTACACGAGCTGATGGACCTTGGACTTCCTACATTACAACAATATAAAAAATACCCCTCAACGCAAGAGAAATCTTCGAGAGCCACAAAAAAATGGGCAGAGGGTAAAAAGGTCCTCTGCCCATTCCATCGAGCCTCTGAGGGATTACTGCCAATCGCCACCCTCGGCGCCGTTGTGATCCATAGTCAGCGTCTCGTTGGGGGTCCCATCTCCGTCGGCATCGGCCAGCTCCGTGGCCGTGGCTGTGAAGGTGCTCCCAGCTACTGTCACCGAGTAGTCGTACCGACAATCACCGGAGGGACATGGATCGTCAAATCCCAGGTCAGTGGCCACTAAGGCAGCCTTGTTCGCTCCGGCAACGTACTGATCGTTCTCCTGAAAGTAGGCCCGCTCCAACTGATACAGTTGCTTCAGGACCGTCTTGGCCTCAGATTTCTTGGCCTTACCGGTGGCCGCCATGAAGCGAGGGATGGCCAGGGCAGCCAGGACACCGATGATGACCACCACGATCATCAACTCGATCAGGGTGAATCCCTTACGGTTCTTTACGCCACTCAACATCTCGATTCACCTCCTTCCAACGTTTCAGGTTTTAACTTCATCTGCCTCTCTCACAGTCCGCTCATACTATAACGCAATATGTATGCCAAAAGGCAGCTCTTTTGAGCAAAAAATGGTGCAACGAATTAAAGCTTTGGTTTTCAAGAAGTTTCGAAAGTCGACCCTTCTGAGGGCCGCCCGGTTGAGGGTCGTACCACCGGGGGGAGGAGACCTCCAGGTTGCAAAAAGTCGGTGCAATCTGCAAGACGTGCTCCACGGATCGGGTTAAGGTCTGAATCTGCGAACCTGGCCCCAGTTCTCAATATACCAATACTCCAACACCCCAATACCGCTGCATTTTTAAAGATCTCTGTGTCGCTGGGCGGTTTGACACCTCACCGTCTCTCGTTCCGTGGCAATTGGTACCGTTCGATCTTACGATGGAGTGTAGACGGATCGATGCCCAGGATCTCGGCCGCCTTCTGCTTCCGCCAGCCTTTGGCCCTCAGAACCCAGAAGATGTATGCCTTCTCAACGGCCTCTATGGTCGGCAGAAAACTTTCGTCCACGAAGGCCATCGGTTTCAACCTGGGCTTGCTGACCGTCTCCGGCAGATGGTCCGGTTTAATGGTCCCGTTATCGGCCAAAAGCACGGCCC
>JBHIER010000655.1:0-1604 GCA_046760705.1 bacterium | reverse complement strand
GCTTTGATGGAGCTTGGTGGCCCGACGGTTTTCCCGTTCTCACGGAATGGCTCCACTTCCCCGACCTGAGCAGCGGTGCGAACCCCCCTGACACCACCCACGCTCACAACACTATCCGCATCGAGATAGACGAAGAAGGACAGGGCTGGGCGACCCAGGTGGCCTGGGCGCGGTTCATGGTGCCGGGGACGCGGCCGGTGCTCCTGGTGCATGGACTCGATTTCGGACATGAAATCCTCTGTCGAACGCCATGGTGTGAGTTGACAAAATATCACAACGGATGGAACTCCTGGCAGAACTGGGTCAACACCGATGGCTCAAAAGGCTTTCTGGCCGAGTACGGGTTCCCCAATGTGCGAAGTGAAACTGAGAACAACGCTCAAGGTCCGAAGACAGATAAGCTTGAGTCCGATGTACGAGCCTACACCGATGGGCTCAATAGCTACAAGGATAATTCCGACGACATCATTGACCACATTCGGAGAGTGAAGGACAGATATGGGGTTGACAAGGTCAATTTGGTGGGGCATAGCAAGGGAGGTGTTGACGTTCGGGCTACTCTGAAGAAACTGCAGAGCATGGGACTGGAAGACGCGGTGGAAAACGCCATCGTCATGGGTACACCCAATGAGGGATTAGGGACGTGGGCTAGTGCTTGGTTTAGTACTTGGCCGATTCTCCTCAGTCCTGGATTCCGCGAGCTGACCCGTGAGGGGATGCTTCTTTTCAACACAGTTGGGGGGCATGGTGCTTATGATCAATATTTCCTCTACACCGTGGCCGGGAACAAGTCCAACCCCCTCAGCTTCATGTATCTGGGATCATCGCCCAACGACGGGGTTATTGAGGTAAGCAGTGTCCACGGTGACCTGGTACCATCTGTGCCCCCGGACTACATTCATACGGAGACTTTGGCCACCGATCACAGCGGTCTCCACGATGAGGAGTTCGTCTTCACGAACACCGTGCGACCCTGGTTGCAACCTACCGGATTCGATGGAGCAGGCGCCATGTCCTATGCAACTCGGCAGGCAGGCCCCAGCGAGGAAGCCCCTGTCAGACCGACCAGTTCGGGAGCGGCGGGCAACCCCGTTCAATATCCTTCCCCGATAGTGGGAACCATCAGCAGTGGCGAGGTGCAGACCCACACCATCGCCATAGACGGCGATGCGGCCAGCGTGTCCTTGATGTGGGGCTACGCTGACAGCATGGGGCTGACGTTGTACGATCCACAGGGCCAGGAGATAGATCCGTCCGCCAGCGCCGCTATCACCTATACGGCGTCCATCACTGACAAGACGGTGGGCTATATCCTGGAAGATCCTGAAGCTGGCCAGTGGACGGCCCAAATCACCGCCACCAATACCTACACCGACGGCGAGGATTATCTGCTGGTGACGGCGGTCAGCTCCACAATCACCGTGACTGCTGAAGTTGATAAGGATTGGTACGCGGTAAACGAGCCGGTTCAGATCAGCGCAGACCTTCGGCACGGCTCGGCCCCCGTCACTGGCGCTGTAGTAACCGCTACCGTATTCTTCTCTGGCACAACAGCGGCTACCGCCAACCTCTATGACGATGGTCTCCACGGCGACGGCGCAGCA
>JBHIER010000654.1:0-1612 GCA_046760705.1 bacterium | reverse complement strand
AAGTTCTGGCCCCGATGCCTGAGAGGAGGACAGGATGATAAAAGTCGTGACCGATTCGAGCTGCGACCTGCCCCAGGGGGTGGTGGAGGGGCTAGGGATCACGATTGTGCCTCTGGTGGTACGCATTGGAAACGAGGAGTTTCTGGACACCGACTTGAGTGTGGATGAATTCTGGGCGAAAGTGCGCGCTGCACGGGCGCAAGGCCTTTTCCCCCAAACATCTCAGCCCTCGATAGGGGCTTTTGAGAGTGTGTTCGACAGCCTTGTCGGTGAGGGGAACGAGGTCGTCTGCGTAACGATCACCAGCAAGCACAGCGGCACTTTCAACTCCGCATGGGCAGCGGCGCAGCGGTTTGGTGAGGCGGTGAGTGTCGTTGACTCCTGGCAAGCCTCTCTGGGCCTTGGATTCCAGGTCATGGCCGCGGCCTGGGCCGCTCGCGCAGGCGCCAGTTTAAGCGAGGTAGTGGCTTCGCTGTGGGAAATGCGGGCGCGGACGCGCCTCTTAGCAGTATTGGACACGCTCGAATACATCAGAATGGGCGGAAGAGCCGATGCGCTTATCCCCATCTTGTCGCGGGTGATGCAGTTTCTGCAGGTCAAACCCATCATCGGGTTTGTCGAGGGAGAATTGAAGTTGCTGGGGCAGGCCCGGACATTCCACGCTGCTCTAGAACAGATAGAACGACGAACGATGGAGTTGCAGCCCTTCGAACACCTGGCGGTTATACACACCCGTCGGCCTGATGATGCGCACTTCGTGGCTGACCGGCTGAGAGAAAGCGTGGGGCTTCAAGGCCAAATCCTGGTCGCAGAAACAGGTGCGGTTTTGTCCTCCCATGCCGGGCCAGGAGTGATCGGCGTGATAGGGGTGGAGAAATGATAAACCCTCCTGCTTTCGTCATAATACTGAAAGTGACCATGCGCCTGATGGGGAAGATTGATGATTTGATCCCCGCGTGGCCCATCGAAGGAAAGGAGGCTTACGGCGGCTAAAATGACGTCTAACAGCGCATAGCTGACTTTGGCTGATGCTTTCCGAATCTCAAAAAAAGGAGAAAAGAGTGGCTACAAATAAACTGTACGTAGGGAACCTGAGTTACCAAACAACAGAGGATGATCTGAGAGAGGCTTTTTCTGCCTACGGAGATGTCCTCTCGGCCAGGATCATCGGAGGGAGGGGCTTCGGCTTTGTTGAAATGGAGTCCATCGAGGCAGCGGAGCGCGCCAAGGATGGGCTCAATGAGACCGAATTGGGGGGCCGAACCATCCGTGTGGATGATGCCCGACCGCCGAAGAAACGCGAGAAAAGGCGTCCGCGCTATTAGAAGCCACGACATAGCATACTTCTTGGCTCAAGAAAAGAAAGGGGAAAAACAATGGGAGCAAAGCAAGGCGACACCGTTAGGGTCCACTATACGGGTAGATTGGAGGACGGCACGGTATTCGACACCTCCCTAGGCCGGGACCCCATGGAGTTTATCCTGGGCGCGGGTCAGGTGATCCCGGGCTTTGAGGAGGCTGTGGTCGGGATGAATCCCGGAGAGTCCAAGGCCGTTAAGGTCCTGGCCGAGCAGGCGTATGGCCCATACCGGGCGGAATTGGTGCTGGAGGT
>JBHIER010000653.1:0-1622 GCA_046760705.1 bacterium | reverse complement strand
GTTCGTAGGTAAACATCGTCTCTCCCACCTGGGCCGTATAAACTTTGCCAAAAATGGTATCCAGAGGGGCCTGCTCGATCACGGTGGTATCAGGCCGGCCCGCCTCTTCAGAAACGGTGGGGGGCTGTTTGGTGGGGGAGATGGTGTCGGCTGGACTTCCGGTCACGGTGTCGGGTTCGGCCGGCCGGGCTCTGGAGGTATCCGGGGGACCTGTATCTATCGTAGTTGTATCGACGGAAATGCCCGGAACCTGGGTGGTGTCAGCAGTATCTCCTGAGGAGGCGGTAGTGTCCGCCTTGCCCTGTTGCGTGAAGGGTCGCACCATAGCGGCCCCGGCATGGCCCAAGGACAGCAAAAGTGCGGCTGCCAATAGTATGAGGCTCAGTTTCATTGACCCTCCATAGGGAGAAGAGGGCCTCCGGATCGCCCCTCGGCCTCTGTAATATCAAGATCTTTGAGGCCGACCTGTCCGACAGGTACTCTCCTCCTCGTCCCTGAGAACTCCTTCCTCTGGCTCTTGCAAAACGATCACGACCCCATTCCTTCCCGTCCTTCCGTTCTCTCCTCGATGGGAATAGAAGAGGTCGGTGTGGCAGGCGGTGCAGATGCCAGCGGTCTCAATCTTTTCTTCCCTCATGCCAGTCTCTATCAGTTGCCCTCGGAGGGCCTCCCAAAGGTCGAAGTGGACCGAGCCCCTGCTTTTGGGAACGATGTAGCGTTCCCACTGGTCGGGGAACGATCCCTTCAGGGCCGAGATGACCTCCTCTCCGACCTGATAACAGCACGGTCCGATGGAGGGGCTGATCCCCGCCTGGATCTCTTCTGGTCGACATCCGAATTCGTCAACCATCTTTTGAACCGTCCTCACACCGATCCCCCCGACCGTCCCCCGCCAACTTCCGTGGGCGATGCCAACAGCCCTCTTCACAGGATCGTACAAGAGGACTGCTGCGCAGTCGGCCACCAGCACCATGAGCGCAACGTCGGGGGTCTCGGTGACCAAGGCATCAGTTTGCAGGATGCCTTCCTCCCAACTGCGCGCTCCCTTGCCCCGATCGCTCCCCTTGACCACCGCCACCTCTGTTCCATGCACCTGCTGGCCGGTGACAATCGATCTCAGGGGGATGGACAGCGCCTGGCAGAACCGCTGGCGATTGATCAGCACTGCCTCGGTCTCATCGTCGACGTGGAACCCAAGATTCAAAGACCGGTACACCCCCACACTCACCCCACCAATCCGCGTCGACATGGCCTGAATCGGATCAGGGGGGCCACCAAAAGAGTCGAAGGAGAAGAGCTTGAGATCGCCTTTCTTCTGGAACATCCGTTCCCCGTCGATTCTGAGAGGCCTGAGTCTCCTGTTTCTCCCCAGGCGAGACCGGGGAGTATATCCGAGGTGCCAATATATATGCCTTCGATCCCTGGGTCAAGGGGAAATAGCTCTCAAAATGACTGCAGCAGGCACAAGGTGCCCGCTTTCATCACAATCTTCGATGAAGTGATCCAAGATCCCTGGAGGTGGATTTAACCATCTGGTGCCCTCTATATATTATACATCGTAGAAGCTTGCTTTTTTAGCAAGCTTTTTTCATGTGCCGCCATCGCAATTCCCAGGAGAAGCC
>JBHIER010000652.1:0-1627 GCA_046760705.1 bacterium | reverse complement strand
ATTGAATTCAAACAAGTCCCTTGCCGGGACTCCAAGGGCATCCGAGAGGCGCTCAAGTGTTGCGAATGAATGAAGGAGCGTTCACTCCGCGCTCCACAAGGCTGAGAAAATCTACCGAGATGTCAGCAGCCTCCGCCAACTGCTCTTGGGTCATCCCTATTCTTTTCCGGAGAACGCGAATTCTTCTGCCGAAATTGATCTTCAGATCGCTCATTTTGCCTCTCTGTAGCTTTTCCTTAATTATACCGTAATCTAGCTACGAATTACCACCGAGCCAGACTACGAGTTTTTAAGAAAGGCGAGTGCCCCCCGAGCCGGGAAAGGTGCCCGCCCCACAAACCCCAAAGGAGGAAACGTCCATGACTTGGCGCAAATGTTTTGGCCTTATTCTCATAGCTGTACTCCTCCTGTTGCTGATCCCCTCCCTCATCACGGCGGATCCCTCACCGGACCCGCCTTCCCTCCACAAGATTCCCCTGGCCCTGCGGGTCAAGATCGAGCCGCAGGTTCTCAAGGAACTGGCCTTTGGCAAGAAAACCACCTACATCGTCCACCTGGTCCAGCAGGCCGACCTGGCCCCGGTGCGACGGATCCAGGAGAAGTTGACCCGCCGTCAGGCGGTGGTCTCAACCCTGCAGGCCGTGGCCGAGAGGAGCCAGCGAGGCATCCGAGCTTATCTGGATGGGCAGCAGGCCTCAGGCCACGTCGAAGGATACATTCCCTTCTGGGTCTTCAACGGCCTGGCCGTGACCGGCGACCTGGAAACCCTCCTGGCCCTGGCCGCCCGCCCAGAGGTGGAGGTAATCCGCGCTAACCACACCCATCAACTTCCAAATCCAAGATCCAAACTTCAAACCTCAAACTTCCAACCCTTCGGCTACACTCAGGGCAGGCCTCCAATCTCCAATACCCAATACGCAATCCGCAATCCGCAATCCGTAGAATGGAACATCGCCCAGGTGCGGGCCGATCAGGTGTGGAGCGATTTCGGCATTACCGGGCGCGGGGTGGTGGTGGCCAATATGGACACCGGCGCAGACTGGACCCACCCCGCCCTGCAGAGCAAGTACCGGGGCTCGGACGGTGACCACAACTACAACTGGTACGATTACACTGACACCTATCCCGATGCCCCCGGTGACGGAGACGGTCACGGCACCCACACCATGGGCACCATCGTGGGAGACGACGGGGGTACGAATCAAATCGGCATGGCCCCCGGCGCTCACTGGATCGCCGTCAAGATCTTCGATGATTTCGGCTTCACCGACGATGTGAAGATCCACCAGGGCTTCCAGTGGTTCCTGGCCCCCACCGACCTCAACGGAGAGAACCCGGATCCCAGCAAGGCCCCCGACGTGGTCAACAACTCCTGGGGCAGTTTCAATGGGGCCGATCCCACCTTCTGGCATGACGTGGCGGCCTGGCAGGCAGCGAGCATCTTCCCTGTCTTCGCCGCCGGCAACGACGGTGAGATGGGCCATGGGTCCGTGGACTCACCGGGTAGCTTCCCCCAGGCCGTGGCCGTGGGCGCCACGGACTCCGAGGACGCCATTGCCTCTTTCAGTGGTCGGGGCCCCTCTTTCTGGGAAGAGGTCAAGCCTGAGGTCAGCGCCCCCGGAGTGGA
>JBHIER010000651.1:0-1639 GCA_046760705.1 bacterium | reverse complement strand
TTTTTTACCAGAAATTGCAGTTTTATGTTGACTTTTGGTGCTGGTTGGTTATAATGCGAGGCTCTTTAAAGACAGACAGATTGGTGATTATGACTTTGTGTCAACCCTTGGCGAAGAGAAGGCAGCCGAGGACATAAAGGCTGCCAAGGAGATAGTCAGGGTAGTTGAGAAGTATTTGAGGAAAGAATTGAGATGAGTTCGTATGACAGGAGTTTGTCCGCCAGGACGCGGTGATAGGAATCCGGGTCCTCACAATACCTTTAGGACGACTAAGGTCATGTCGTCCTGTTGAGGAACAGCTCTTGCGAACGTTCTCACCCGGCCCAAAATCTTTTCGGATATTTCGGCAGCGCCCAAATCGGCGTGCTCGCGCACCGTCTGGATCAGTCTCTCTTCTCCAAACTGGGCCTCCTTTTCGTCCACGGCCTCTGTGATCCCATCGGAGTATAATACCAAAACCTGCCCCGGGTTCAGGTCAATCGCACCCTCCTCATAAGGGAATTGAGGGAGAACGCCCAGGACAAGACCACCGATATCCAGGACAGTATGCCCTCCCTGGGGGTCCACCAGAATCGGGGGGTTGTGCCCAGCATTGGTGTAGCGGAGCGACCTGGTGTTGACATCAAAGATACCGTAGAAGAGGGTAACAAATTTCTGGGAGTCGGTGCAAGAGTGAAGAAGCCCGTTGATCTGGGCAATGCTCTCTTTGGGGAGGGGTGAGGTTGTGGTCTGACTCCGAAGGGCGGCCTGAAGGTTGGACATGAGAAGAGCTGCCGGGATGCCCTTGCCCGACACATCACCAAGGGCGATGACGAGCCGATTCTCCTTCAACGGGACGAAATCGTAATAGTCACCCCCCACTTCCTGAGCAGGAATGTTGCGACCGGCAATGTCCACACCCGGCAACTGAGGGTCTTTCTTGGGAAGTAAACTCATCTGAATCTCTCGAGCCATGATCAGATCCCGCATGATCCGCTCCTTCTTCCGTTCCTCTTCGTACAGCCGAGCATTTTCAATCACTTGAGCCGATTGGGTGGCTATGATGGACAGGAGCCGCTGGTCGTCCTCAGTAAAGGTGCCCTCTTGCTTGTTGATGAGGTTGATCGATCCGATGAGACGATCCTTCACCTTCAGAGGGACACTCAACACAGAGCGGATGTGGCTCTCGACATCCGTAAAACTCCTGAACCGGGGATCGGTGCGAAGATCGTTGATGAGAAGGGGCTTTTGGTTCTTTATCATCCATCCGGTGAGACTGATTCCGATCCGGTAGGGTATGGTTCCGTAGCCCGAGTCGGCGCCACGAACGAGGGTCTTCATCGGAGTTTTTGCCTCAGGTGCAAGCAGAGTCACCGTCCCCTGCTCAACCCCAATGGTCTTGATGGACTTGCGAACAATCAGCTCCATGATCTGATCCACGCCCATTGTGGAACTGATGGCGCGAGCAAGATCATTGAGGATGGAAAGCTCGTCAACGGCTCTGAGTAACCGTCTGTTCTCTTGCTGCAACTGATCGATCAACTTTTCGTCCAATCCGACCGTCCTTTCGACTGAAGTGGTTTCCTTTACACCCAATTATATTCAAGGACGAGAGGGAAGTCAAGGGAAATCCGAAGAGAAAGTGCCATCTCCCAGAACA
>JBHIER010000650.1:0-1647 GCA_046760705.1 bacterium | reverse complement strand
CTTAACTACCATCCTGGCTATGATATCAAGGAGCTTGAAAGACAACCTCTGGTGGTTGAATGTCAAATTGTTTTTTCGCCTCTCTCGCATCCCGCATCATGGCTCCAAAGCAACTCCACAGAATGTGCACTTTTTAAATTGAGAAAAAACACGATTTGCCGTGATCTCTGAGATTTATTGTCGACCTCTCACCCACTATACCAACCCCACTCCTTTATTTAGATTTTCAATTTGACATATCGGGTTTTTTTGATATATTCTAAAGAATTAAAAACGAAAGGAGTAGGCGATGAATATCCCACAACTTGAGACGTTTTGCGCAGTGGCTGATAAGAAGAGTTTCATAAAGGCAGCGGAGGTGGTCCATCGGACCCAGCCGACTGTGAGCGCGCAAATTCAGGCCTTAGAAAGGTATTATGGCGTCCCCCTCTTCAATAGAACCGGTAAAGAGGTCACCCTCACTGATGGGGGAAAGATCGTTCTCGAATACGCCGAAAAGATATTGAAGTTGAGAGAGGCATCGAAAGAAGCCGTAGATGAGCTCAGGAACCTAGCCAGGGGCGGGGTGGTGGTTGGGGCGAGCACAATCACCGGAGTCTACATCCTGCCGCAGATATTGTCGGACTTCAACCAACAATATCCTGAGGTCAAAGTCTCGATACGCATCACCGACAGCAAGGGCGTGATCAACAGAGTATCGGAGGGCGAGCTGGAGATGGGTATAGTAGGAGAGGGTAAATGACAAGAGACTGGAGTTCACACCCTTAGCTGAGGATCGGATAGTCCTCATTACCCGGGCCAACCATCCCTGGGCTAAAAAGCCCAAGGTGAGTTTGGATAGTCGGATGAACCGTGGGTCATCAGGGAGGAGGGCTCAGGGACAAGGAGCACGGTGCAGAAGGCGCTGGAAAAGAGGGGGATCAAATGTAGGGACCTGCCAGTGGCCGTCGAACTGGGAAGCACCGAGGCGGTGAAAAACGCAGCGGTGATCGGTTTAGGCATCTCCTTCGTCTCCCAATGGGCTACCGCAAATGAAAGGAGATTGGGATTGATAAGCGAGATCCCCATCGAAGGGCTGGAGATCCAGCGCCACTTTTACCTTGTCCTTCACAAAGGATGGCCCATCTCCAGAGCGACGCAGGCATTTTTTAAACTTTGCAGATCGAAAGCGATTGTCTCAATACACCAAGAGAGTTGAATAGGCATCTATCAGGAGGTGCTGCTATGTTACCTTTTCTCTGTTACATTTTGATTTCTTCATCGTTTATGATCGTCAAAGAAATCGGTCGGGAGCCGAAGGAGAGATTTTTTGAAATGACCTATACTGCCGAGATAAAGGATCTACCGAGAAATGCAAATTATTGATGATGTCATAGCTCAGCTTGCTTCTGAGGCAATCAAGGGTAAAGAGACTATTCTGGAAAAAGCACGCGCGATTTATAACTATGTCTTAGAGAAGATGGACTATAACAAGAAGATACCAGGATGGGGACATGGAGATGTGCCACGTGTCTGTCTGGCAATCCGTGATGGCAAAAAAGGCACAGGGAATTGCACCGATTTTCACTCCTTCTTTGGGTCTCTCATGCGTGCTAGCCTGGATTTTTCTTAATTGAGGCCAAAAATTTGTGATAATTGTCAACAATT
>JBHIER010000649.1:0-1676 GCA_046760705.1 bacterium | reverse complement strand
GGATAGAACATCTTCTCTGATCTCCTTTACCTTACGCATCCTGGCCCCAAAGATATAGGGGACCTGTCTTTTTTCCAGTTCATCTATATTCTCAGAACTAATCATTCCCCGGTCTGCTACGATACAGAACTGACCCGTGTTGAAACGGGAGCGGACGCGATCTGTCACAGGAATGAGGGTCTTAACATCAGTCGTATTTCCCGGCCACATTTCGCAACAGACAGGTTTGCCCTTATTGTCTATGACCACCCCCACAACCATCTGATTTAGATCGGGGCGGTGATCCTTGCTATGTCCTTTCTGACCGATAATAGCTCCACCCGATCCTTCAAAGTAAATAGAGGTGGTATCAAAAAAGACCAGCTCAAGGCCGGTGAACAGATCACGGCGTTCCAAAAAGCTACTTTCTTCGATAAGGTCCTTAGTGCACCTGGGAGAAAAAGGAGTAGCATCGGTTTGGTCTTCCGTCTGTTCACCAAGAAAGGTCATGGCCCGATAAAGATGATGCAGAGAAAGCCCTTCTACCCCTACAATCTTATAGTCGCGGCACCACTTCTCACATGAACGGTCAGAGCCCGAAACAAATAGGCGGTGAAGCACGGTGAGGAATATGGCCCTTTCTACGTCGAACTCAAACTTTCTATGAGAGAGAAGAGCTTTCATGACTTTCTTGATGGCCAGTTCTTCCCACAATCTCTCGAAGATCAAAGCGGGGCCGATCTTCTTAGAATTAGCACGCACCTCGCTTTTGGCAGAGAGAATGAGAAGAGCTTTTTCTGAGAACCGACAAAGAGATCGTATGAGTGTTTCTACCCGATCTTTTTCTTGCAGTTGGTCCATCCGGCCAATGGTAGCGATGACCCGTTGAATGACTTTGCCTTTTACTTTGCGATTTTCAACGATTTGCAGGTATTGGTACTTTCCTGATTTTTTAACACGTGCGAACATTGGAGCCTCCTAAAAAGGACACTCCAATAATAATATCTACGGCCTTATAAAACAATAAAAAAATGAATATTCTGTGGCACTACCTTTTTGACATTTTCCGAGTGTGGATCCAGTATTGACGCGGCTTTCAGCCGCCTGTTACCCTTACAACTGTTCAAAAAAAGTTTGTGAAAGGGCGAGGAATGGGTTCCCTTGTTTCATTGATGAGAGGATCTCTTCGTACCCCCGTTGTAAAGGGGGGGCGGGGGGGATTTTCCTGGTGAGGGTCTCCTGAGATTCGGTAACGTGGCCCCCGGTGGGAGCATACCTAAACCCGCACGTTTCGGGTGCGGATTCTTTACTGGAAAACGCATCGGGTCAGGAAAGAACAAGGATCAAAAGCGACACCCAAATGGCGCTGGTGTGACCGTTGTGGCACTTGCACAGTGGCGGCCACTCAGTTAAGATCTATCTGTTTGGCTCAACCCAGCCGCCGATCGGCAAGACGCCGGGCGGCCTCGTCCGTATGTACCCCTTCCATTTCAGCCAGTTCAAAAACCTGGGATAAATTATCTTTGATGGTCTGAGTCACTTTTCCCTCTGCCTCTTCCCTAGACCAACCCCTTGTCTCCATTCCTACAATGGCAATGGCTCCTCCGCTGTTTGTGATAAAGTCAGGGGCATACAAAATGCCTCGTTCTCGCAACCGCGAAGCCTCTTGCGGGTTGGCAAGTTGGTTATTGGCTGCG
>JBHIER010000648.1:0-1683 GCA_046760705.1 bacterium | reverse complement strand
GCGCAATCTCCACCGTGCTACCAGGGGATTGCTTCGCTTCGCTCGCAATGACAGCGAACGATCGGGCTTCTCTTTATGAACGCGTTTTGGGACAAACATTAAAATACGTTACCGTAATTGCGAACCAGAGCACTAAGTCATCTTTCGGCTGCTGAGTAATTGCTTCTTCAATTTCTTGGACTGTATTCATCTTCTGTACCTCCTTATGGGCCTGTGCGTCTGTCAGCTCATGTAGCCCATTTCTTTGAGAGAATGGACAAAACTTCGATTCTCCCTCCGATAATCCCCCTCCTCTATGGAAGATTAAAGGTCACCCCAGCTACGACCGACATGGCATTGAGGTTCTCTTGGTATTTCTCCTCGTTCTCACTCATGACAAACGCATAGCGGCCTTCGACAAAGAACTCCAGGGGTACAACCGGTGGATTCACTTTGGCTCCCAAAAGTCCATGAATGTCAAACTTGCCTTTATCCCTGAAGAGCTCAAAAGCTGCTTTTACGGTTGTAGGTGCATCCTCCGGTATGTCGGTAGCAAGGTCTGTGTTAAGAATGTGGGAGCCAACTCCACCACCGATGTAGATGGATACTGGCGAAGCTGGAAATGAATAGAGATTGACTTTGCCGTCAAGACTGACGGAGAAATCGCGAAAGTCAACCGATGCCTCATAGTCAAAGCCGTCTTTCTCCTTTGTATACCTCTTGGTATAAAATTCGTCCTTGGCAAAGTACTCAACGTTAAGATAAAAATCAACGATGGGCAAAGTTCCGACCTTTATGTGCCCACCATAAAGAATTGAGGAACCCACATCTCCGCTCTCCTTGAAGACATCACCGCCATAACCTCCAAGTCCTCCGCGGACGCCAAAGCCGAGGCCGGTGATAGCCTCACTCGATGTCGCCCCCACGAGCAGACAGACAGTCAATACGATAAAACATAGTCTCCAGTTTTTCATCGAACCCTCCTTTTCTAAGGTCTCGCATACCGACCAGTTTCACATGTGGAACATCTGATCTCCTCTCGGCCGCTTCCTGTGAGTTCACGACAGTAATTATAAGACCTATTTCTTGTTGAGTCAAGCACTTTTTCTGAGGTTTGCAAAAATTTTTCTACAACTGAGTCTGACCGTGGTGTAGATGTGAGGGGGACAAGCCCCTACACTACAGGTCACTACTGAAATCGAACCTGCTGGTCACACACCCTCCAATTCATCCATCCTCTCCACGCTGAGGACGCCCCGAATTCGCTTTACCTTCTTCATCACCCGCCTCAGTTGCTGAAGATTTTCCACTTCGAGGACAAAGACGTTCGATGCTCGACCGTCAACTGCCCTGGCCCTGGCACTTCGAATGTTCGTGTCGGTGTTGGAGATGGCTTCGGAGATATCGCCCAAGAGACCTTTCCTGTCCTCAGCTAAGATGTTGATGCCGGCCAGGAAGTGTTGATCTTTGGCCACGTGCCAATGAACAGGCACACGCCGATCCAGGGCAGCCGTAAATTGGACGCGGTTGGGGCAATCGGTGCGGTGAACAGAGACCCCCCTGCCCCGAGTGACGAAACCGATGATATGGTCACCGGGAAGGGGGTGGCAGCACTTGGCAAATCGGATCATGAGATCGTCGACGCCCTCAATGCGGACTCCCGAAGGGCCGAGGCGCGCCCGTTCGATCACTCTGCTCACGATC
>JBHIER010000647.1:0-1692 GCA_046760705.1 bacterium | reverse complement strand
TTTATCTATCGCCAAGCTTTGCTTTCTGTGGTTTCCTCCCTATTTCAAACCTCCCAGGCTGAAACCGTATGCGCTCAAGACAGATTTGGGGAACTCGAACCGTACTGTCTTCATAGGATCAACCACCTGGCAAAACTTGAGCTCGCCAGCGATGCTCATGATCATTCCGGCCTCGTTGACGCCTATCCCCACCCTCTCGGTCAGGAATTGAGCCATGCGGTGGATGGCTCCATCGGTGGCCTCATCTATAGTCGGGGCGGAATGAATGGTGGCCACCAGATCAGCAGTCTCCAGGAAGGGAGTGGGCAGCTTGGCCTCTTTGAGCACCCGCGTACTGAAGACCACCTCGCCCGGAACCTCCAGCCCACAGACCACAATCTCGCCATCGCCCATCACAGAGTGCATGTCGCCCATGCCCAGCAGCGCCCCTTCGGTGTTGACTGGTAGATAGACTGTGCAGCCAGCTCCGATGAGAGTGCAATCCATGTTACCGCCGTGGGCATCAGGTGTGCCGTTGGGTATTGGCTTACCTTCTGGAGCCACGCCGATGACGCCGATCATGGGCTTCACTGGCAGACGCACTTTATCGTTGAAGACGGCCTGATCCCCTGCCATGCGGAAGATCCTGGTCTCCGTCTCGGTGATGATGTCACCTAGGGCTCCCTCACCCGGAATGGTCACCATCGCTCCCTGGTCCGCCACCTGGACGTCTTCAATGTCCACAGCCAAGATGTCCCCGGGCTGGGCCCCGCGTATGTAGACCGGGCCAGTGGCCGGGTTGACGCGTTCCCAGTCTAAGGTTTCTACTGTGTCCGCTTCCGTTTGCATCTGACCGCAAAAACAGTCGTGGGTCTCCATCTGCACCTTCTCACCTGGTTCAATCTCCAGTGCCGGTTCGAGGTCAGCGGAGAAGGCATAGAAGACCGTATCCCTGGGCAACTTCTTCATGAGCAATCTTTCCTCCCTTACCTTGTGATAACTCGCTCAGTTAAAAAACAGCGAACGGATGATGATTTCTGTAATCCTTCCCCATCCCAAGTAATTTATGCCCAGACCGGTGAACAGGAGGAACAAAAGGACAGTCAGCATTATATAGTCGTTTCTCCGGAAGGACAGGGTCCGGCGGTAGGTTCGGTTTCTGATGTCGAAATCGAAGGCCCGGGTCAGGATGGCGATGGCGATATTCTCAGCTCTCTCGATGGTGGCGAAAAATATCGGTATCAAAGAAGAGGCAAAGGCTTTCATCCGCAAGAAAGGATTTTTGTACTCCATCTCGTAACCGCGGGCCTTCTGGGCGTCCATGATCTTCTGGGTCTGCTCGGTGAGGATGTCAATGCCGGGCCGCTGCATGTACTCGAGGCTGGGCATCACCCCACCGCCCACAGGAATCTCCTGATCGAAGTCTTGCTCGCACAGCATGTGCCCCGTGAGTTCGAGGCCGTTCTTCTCACACCACTCCGCGAGCTGCTGGCAATAGGCCTCCGCGAACAGCTCGGTCAGAGTGCGCCAGAAGTCATGTCGGGTCTTGAAGAAATCGGGATGAGAGGAGAACAGTTCGGGAAGTTTTTCCATGAGATCGTAGCCGCGGCGACGCTGGAACTCCGCGGGCAGCCGCGCGGTCCAGGGGAGGCGGGGGGTGGGGGACAGGTCGTGGAGGCTGAAGACATTCGGCTCATCTGTGAAGATGCCAGG
>JBHIER010000646.1:0-1715 GCA_046760705.1 bacterium | reverse complement strand
CGCGCTTCCCAAATCCAGCAATATCCTTCTTCTCAACAATCTCCCTCAGCTCTCCCCGTATATGATCCCGATTCTTCTTCAAGAAAAAGATGACTTCACCCATTGAATCCATTCTGTGGGAATCCTCTGGTTCTTCCCCTTCCACGAGGGTGATGAAATAATAAAGGAGACCAGTGGTTACATCCCAGTCGTTATTGAGGCCCCCGATCTCCTTAAACGCTGCGATGTCGTCATCGGAAACCAATGACTTTTCACCCCCCCTGAGGCCAAGCACCCTTTTTAAATAGATTGCGGCGGTCTTTTTGATGGTCTCCCGATAGGACTTGGATACGTCGATAAGAACGCCATCCATGTCAAGAATCACGATTCCGACATCAAGCCTCTGATCAATCCTCACGTGAGCCGCTTCAAATCCCTTAGCCTCCATTACCTACCCCCTGAAATACAATGATCTCATTGTTGAAGAGATGTACCGAACCGGGGAAGAAACCCATGGAGAATGATAGCAAAATTGCTTGAAAAATCAAAACACTAATAACCCGCTTCGCCCGGAAGATCCCTTCTGCCCTCAAGAACGTGGGGAGATTCTTGACAATGCCTCGTCAAGTATGTTACTCAAGTTGTGGCTATTTCTTCGGCTTTTTTTTTGCTTATTTTCACAATCATTCAACGGAAAGGACCAACGATGGGTAAAAATGATATTCTGGAGCTTCTCAAAAATCAAATTGTGGCCTTGGATAAGGAGGCAGTTACGGCTAACACAACTGAGATCTTGGAAGAAGGTGTTAGTCCCTTTGATATTATTGAGTATGGCTTGCTGCCAGGCCTGAATATCATCGGCGAAAAATTCGAGAACGATGAGGTATTTCTCCCGGAACTCATGAGAGCCGCCGAAACCTTCCAATCGGCGATGGCCATCTTACAGCCTAAAATTCAGGAGCTGGGTGGACCAACCAAAAAAAAGGGCATCATTGTGATTGGCACAGTTAAGGGGGATCTCCACTATATCGGGAAGAATATAGTAAGACTGCTTCTTGAAACCTCAGGGTATGAGGTCCATGACTTAGGGGTAGATATAGATATTTTCAAGTTTATCGATACGGCAACTCAATTCAGAGCGGATGTCATTGCCCTTTCTGCCCTCTTGACCACGACGCTCGTGGGACAAAAGGACCTCATCGAGGCGTTAACGGGTATGGGAAAAAGAGACCAGTATAAGGTCATTGTGGGAGGTAGTGCCGTGACGAGAGCGTGGGCTGATGAGATTGGCGCTGATGGTTACGGCGAGACCGCCCACCAAGCCGTCGAACTGGTAAACACGTTGGTTGAATAGTCTCTGATACCCAACCGGACAAGAAAAGCCGGTTAACAGTAACGAAATAACCTGGAGAGAGCCATGATCGATTTAACAGATGTCTTTGATAGAGCCGAAACAGGACCGCTGACGTCGGACAATGATTACTACATGAATCGCTTTATTCCCAAACTTGGGGAATTGGTTACAAAATATAGAATAAGATATGATCCGGAAAGAATCTTGAATACGGATGATGATCTGGCTGACCGTGTCTTTGAGGCAGCAATAGATCTTCTGGCCGAGGCGGGTGCATATTGCCCTGATACCAACCGCGTCATGGAGTTCACCAGAGACGAGATACTGCAAGCCGTAACGGAGGCACCTAAGTCTACACTTTTCGGAGAAGGCCGCGAGGCAA
>JBHIER010000645.1:0-1728 GCA_046760705.1 bacterium | reverse complement strand
TGCAAATATTGAGATTGAGGACATCCAACATATCAAGCTCTGTGGAGACAAGAACACCTACTGTGGCCATCCCAGACAGGGCGGCATCTTCAACTTCGGTCAGGGTGAGTTGGCGGTGGTACATTTCCATGCGCCCTGTGCCTATCAGAGGCCAGAGGATGTTCGCCACGACTATGGAGGTTATCATAGCCGGTCCGTTGTTCTGCTCCAACGCTCCCTTGATGGGGGGCAGAGCTGGCCGAAAGAGAACAATGTGGTGATCTACAACGAGGCTGCACCCTTAGAGGAACGGCGGCGATTTCTTTTTTCGAACCAGTCTGCGTGCAAACACGCGCAGGCAGGTCTGGATGAACGAGAGGCCATCCACATGTGTCGACCCGAGTCTATCTTTTACTTTGGTCGGACCTGGGCCAGTGAGACGAAAGAGGACGGCACTCCTGGCCTGGTCTGTTTTTCTCTGCGGTCGGCCGACAAGGGCAAAACATGGGAGAAAGTGCCCACGATAATTTCCCCTCCGCCGGGACGGGACTACTGCCACAAAGACAACCATCCACCAGTCCGCATGCCCGATGGTTCGTTCCTCGGTGCGATGACGGTTTCTCCGCCCGGAACGGTGGCGCTGTATGGTTCTGATGACGACGGGCTGACCTGGGAATATCTTGCAGAGATCGCCCGCGACCCGACCGGGCTGGGTCGGCCAACCTACGCAGGGCTGATCCTGCTCCCCAATGGACGGCTGCAGTGCTATATGCTCAATATCCGGGGCTTGCGCAATGCGATCTGCATGAACTATTCAGATGACGGAGGTTACAGTTGGAGTCTCCCTCGTCCTGTTGTCCGATGGGATAATTCTCCCTGGCGAACCCGACGCCAGAAAGACCGATACGGAGGCTGGGGGTTCTATCGTTCGCCGTGGCCTATGCTATTGCGTGACGGCCGGCTGTTGGTGCTCTTCGCCCGACGCAAGCCTCCCTACGGTATCGGCGGCATCGTGAGCGAGGATCAGGGAGCCACCTGTAGTCGGGAATTCATCATCCGTGATGATGGCAGCGGTCCCGATTTAGGATATCCCGTGGCTACCGAGCTCGACGATGGTCGTATTTTTACCGCCTATTATTTTATGGTGGAGGATGGCAACCGATTTGGGGGATCACGGTTCATCGGGGGGAGTTTTTTCAGAATTAAGTGATTATCTGGGCTATCACGTGGAAGGAGCAGTCATGAAGAATGTGAAAGAGAAACTTGCAGCTATTCTGCGTACTGGATTTCTGCCGATCCTGGTGGACGACGCCTTAGATCCGCTCTTCCTGGCCGGGATCTGTCAAGAGGTGGGCCTTCCGGCCATCGAATGTTCTCTGAGAAGAAGGGACATCCGGCAGATGTTTCCTAAGTTGAGGGAACAGTTCCCAGAGTTGGTGGTGTTGGCCGCAAGCACCATATGAATACCCGAGAGCGATTTATCAAAACACTGTTGTTTGACCGTCCAGATCGGCCTTATTTCCACCACGCCTTTGGCCTGATGCCCGGTGTGATCGAGCACTGGCACAAAGAGGGCCTTCCTGAGGAGGTGGGCGAGGAGGACATCCGCAGCTATTTCGGCTTCGATCCCAAGGGCAGAGGAGTGGCGGTTAATCTGCTTTTTGATCCACCCTTCGAATCGGAGATCGTTGAGGAAACCGATTCATACGTTATTTGCCGGGGGTCGAACGGGCAACTGACTAAAATGTA
>JBHIER010000644.1:0-1730 GCA_046760705.1 bacterium | reverse complement strand
GTAATTGAGGAGATAGAAAACGATAGTGGCAAGCCGGTGGTCACCGCCAACCAGGCAACAGCATGGCACCTGTTGAAGCTCCTCGATATCAATGCCCCGGTCGAGGGTTACGGGCAACTACTCCGTAAAGTTCCGAGAACGGATTAATGTGGGGAGATCCAAGGACTGACTTAGGCTGGACTTTCCACTGTTTGGTTCTTGTGAATAAGACGGGACCTGGGGTTTAGGATGACGAAAAAGGTGGGATTCGTTCACACGGTGGTGGCTCTGGCTGATCGATTTAAGCAGGAGATGGCAAAGTTCTTACCCGACGTACGAGCTTTTCATATCGTAGATGAAAGCTTAATAAATGACGTCCTGGAATTAGGTGAATTGACCTCTTCTGTTGTTAGGCGGCTTTCAGCCCATGTTGTTTTGGCCAGAGAGGGAGGAGCGGATTTGATCATGGTCACCTGTTCCAGCACATCTCCCGGTGTGGATGTTGCAAGGAAACTGGTTGACGTTCCGGTATTGAAAATCGACGACCCTATGGCAGAAAAGGCCGTGGAAATGGCCGAGTCCATTGGTGTTTTGGCCACTGTCAAAACCACCCTTATCCCCAGCACGGGACTGATCAAGAGCAAGGCTAAAATCAAGGACAAATCTGTAAGGATAGAATCAATACTTTGCGAGCAAGCATTTACTTTGCTCCTACAGGGTGATAAGGAGGGTCATGATCGCCTCGTGAAAGATGCCGCGCTAGAGTTGGCTAAAAAGATAGAGGTTTTGGTCCTTGCTCAGGCTTCAATGAGCCATCTTGCCCCCGAGGTTGAAAAAGCCTCTAATACTCCTGTGCTCACGAGTCCGAAACTGGCTATGGAGGCTATCGGGCGTCTCCTGGGAAGGGAAACCGAAAACGTCTGAGCGGTGCGGTGCGACGATAGGTGCGTTAAGCGATGATCTGAGCTCTCAACGGCCTGATGGTCGGCCGGATGAACTCGAAGGAAAAAGAGATCCCTCTGCTTTTATGCTGCCTTGAGATTCACGGGCTCCATGGAGAGCTTCCGTGCGGAAAGGTTTTGGATGCGGCTGGATTGATTGGGTATCGTGAAGGGATAGTCCCGATCTCTGAATAAGGGACGTGGGCGGAGTTTCAAAAGGCGATGGAGGTGGCGATTGTCACTTGTGGCTAGGCTCTGTTCTAGTGTATGTTTTTAAATAAAGATCCTTAGCGAGGAAGATAGAGAATTGTCGAAGATCTACACACTGAGAGAGGAATGTAAAGGGGTCGTCGATTGTGGGATTTGCATATACGTCTGCCCCAAGGGTGTTTTAGGTAAGTCCGATGTGTTGAATCGTAAGGGTTTTTTCCCGCCAGAGGTGGTTGGCGAGGATGCTTGCACGCAGTGCGAGAATTGCATGATCTTCTGCCCTGATATGGCTATTGTCGTTGAAAAGCGTAAGAAGAAAAGAGCCACTCAGTGAAAGAGATCTTTCTATAACATGGAGAAGGGAAGGATACGCACGGGAAAATACTTCATGATGGGCAACGTGGCGTGTGCCGAGGGGGCTATCGCTGGCGGGTGCGAATTCGCTGCGGGGTACCCCATCACCCCTGCTTCCGAAATCGGGCATACCCTGGCGAAACGCTTGCCGGAGGTAGGGGGATATTTCTTGCAGACCGAGGACGAGATCAGTGCTTTCTGTGCGGCAATTGGAGCATCATGGACCCGGAAGAAGGTTTTCGTTCC
>JBHIER010000643.1:0-1731 GCA_046760705.1 bacterium | reverse complement strand
ACATAGTGGCCCCAGGATCCCCTCTCAAGCCGGGAGATAACGTTCTGATTAGTGATTTTGAGCACGAGAACAATACCTTTCCGTGGCGACATCTGAACGCACAGGGTATTGAAGTCCGCTGGGCAAAGCCGGAGGCAGACGGCCGAGTGACCATCGACTGTTACTATAAGCTGCTTGACGACAGAACCCGGATTCTCTCGGCATCTTGGGTGACGTATGGCAACGGCTACCGGGCCGACGTTCCGGCTCTGTCTGAGTTTTGCCATGAGCGGGGAATTAAGCTTGTCATTGACGGTATTCAAGCCGTGGGGGTATTGGCAACTCCCCTGACCGAACTGGGCGCCGATGTCATTGTTGCCGGTGGCCACAAGGGGCAGTTTTCGCTGGCAGGGGCAGGTTTCATGTACGCCACTGATGAGATGATCCGAATGACCACGCCGCCCTACGCAGCGAAATTCAGCTTTACCTCCAACGATCGGATGCAGGAGAACCTGGTTCTGGCCCTTGACGCACACCGTTTCGAATACGGCAATCCCAATTTCCTCGGGGTCTGGATTCAACGGCAATCAGCGGAGTATCTAAAAACCATAGGACTTCAGAAGATCGAGGGGCGTATCAAGGAACTGACCACTTATCTGATCGACAGGGCGGATGATATGCACCTTAAGATCAGGACTCCACGTCCATGGAGCGCCCGCGCCAGTATCGTCAGTTTCGACGTGGGAGACGGGGCAGCGGAAATCGTCGCAAGGCTGCGTGATCAGAACATTATCGTCAGTGAAAAGGACGGTCACCTTCGGGCTGGGCTTCAGTTCTACAATACGAAGGACGAATTGGATCGATTCCTCGAAGCTATTCAAGCCGAGATCCATTCCCAAACTTGAGGGCAAGTAATGGATTGTTCTCATGGGCAATAAAATATGATTCGACCTGTGAATTGGTACCATGGCCCGACTGAGGCTGGGAGATTTAGGAATACCAAATGCTCCCCTGTAAGAGACAAATTCGACATCGATAGTTGCGGTCATATCAAAGGGTTGAGAAGGAAGGTTTTCCCAGGATATACTTTTCCTTGACCATCTTGGGCGTCTTCCAGGCCATTCACAGCCAAGCCGACCGCATAGCCTGCAGCATGCTGTGGATAGAATTCATAATAGAGAGGTATCTCTATGATTGATTTAAGGAGCGACACATTGACCAAACCCACCGGAGAAATGAGAAAAGCAATGTATGACGCCGAGGTCGGCGATTCGGGGAGAGAGGACACCAGGGGAAGAGGTGAAGACCCAACTTTGAACAGGCTCGAGGACATGGCGGCTCAGCTCATGGGAAAAGAGGCGGCTATGTTCATACCCAGTGGTACGATGGCTAATCTTACTGCCCTCATGACGTTTTGTTCAGCCGGACAACACGTAGGCGTGGAAGAAAACTTGCACGTCTATCGAAATGAAAAGGCTGCTTTTATGGACAGGCCGGGAGGGCTGATACCGGAATTCTTTGAAACAGACAGTGAGTCAATACCGAAACTTGACAGTATAAAAGCGCTCTTGGAGGGAAAGCACATCAACCTTCTGTGTCTGGAGAACAGTCACAATTTTGGGGGCGGGATCTGTTTATCCAAAGAACAGATGTACTCTATTTGTTCCATGGCGAAAGAGAACGGAGTTCCAGTTCACTTGGATGGGGCTCGAATACATAATGCCTCAATTTATCTGAATACCCCGGTGGACG
>JBHIER010000642.1:0-1733 GCA_046760705.1 bacterium | reverse complement strand
TGCCCAACGACACCCACATCGACAGTGAGAACCATCAGATATTGATCATCACCGGGCCGAACATGGCCGGCAAATCCACCTACCTCCGCCAGGTGGCCCTCATCGTCCTGCTGGCCCAGATGGGCTCTTTTGTTCCGGCCAAAGAGACCAGGATCGGGGTTGTGGATCGAATCTTCACCCGCGTCGGCGCCTCGGATAGATTGGCCCAGGGTGAATCGACCTTTCTGGTGGAGATGAACGAGGCGGCCAATATCCTCCACAATGCCACGCCAAAAAGTCTCATCGTCCTCGATGAGATCGGCCGCGGGACCTCCACCTTTGATGGGCTGAGCATCGCCTGGGCGGTGACGGAGTATCTTCACAACAATCCCAGGGTGGCGGCCAAAACGCTCTTTGCCACCCACTATCACGAACTGACGGAGTTGGAACTGATTCTGCCCAGGGTGAAGAATTATAACGTCCTCGTCAAGGAGTGGGGCGACAAAGTCGTCTTTTTGAGGAAGATCGTCGAGGGCGGCTGCGACCGGAGCTACGGCATTCAGGTGGCTCGGTTGGCCGGCTTGCCCCAGGAGGTGATTGAGCGGGCCAAGGAGGTGCTGGCCAACCTGGAGGAGAACGAACTCACCCCTAATAAGATTCCCAAACTGGCTAAGGGCGCTCACGCTCCCAAGCTTACGGGCTCAGACCAGTTCGATCTTTTCGCCTCCTACAATCACCCTCTGCTCAAAGAGTTACAGAGCCTGGATATATCTTCAATGACCCCCATAGAGGCCCTGAACAGACTGCAGAAGCTGAAGGAGAAACTGGACAACAATTAACATACCGATAATTTTTTTTAAGAAAAAACTTGACTTCGATCCGATACTTAAGCCCAATCCCCTTCACGATTGGGAGTGCCTCAATGTGTTCAATGCCGCCGTGGTGCGGCACAACGGGCTTTTCCACATGCTCTACCGGGCCCAGGGGATCGATTACGTCTCTTCCGATGGCTTCGACTGGCTGCGCCTGGACAAGCCCGTCTTCTCCCCAGAGGGGGAGTATGAGACGCGGGGGGTGGAGGATCCTCGTGTCACTCAGATCGGGGACACCTTTTACATGCTCTACACCGGCTATTCCGAGCACGGACCCCGGGTCTGCCTGACCTCTACCGAGAACGTCATCACCTGGAAGCGCTCCGGTGTCGTCCTTGCTGACCAAGATGACAAGGATGCACCGCTCTTCCCGGAGAAGATCGGTGGTCGCTACTGTATGGTGCACCGCATTCCCGATGACGTGTGGATCGCCTATTCCGACGATCTGGTGCATTGGAGTGATCACCAGATCATCATGAAGCCGCGAGAGGGCAACTGGGATTGCGCCAGGATAGGGGCAGCCGGGCCACCTATCAAGACAGATCACGGCTGGCTTTTTATCTATCATGGCCTTAATGAGAATCTTATTTACCGTCTCGGGGCGGCCTTGCTCGACATCAAAGATCCGAGCAAAGTGATCGGTCGGCCCGAAGAGCCCATCCTGGAGCCTGAAGAAGCCTGGGAGATCCGCGGGGATGTGCCTAACGTGGTCTTTAGCTGTGGAGCTGTGGAGGTTGATAACACCTACTACATCTATTACGGTGGGACAGACCGCGTCGTAGCCGTGGCCACCATCCCCAAAGCCGAGCTGCTGAGCTGGCTCATCTGAATCTTACAAAAGGAGCCTGAATGTCACCCACCATTAAAGACGTAGCGCGCATA
>JBHIER010000641.1:0-1735 GCA_046760705.1 bacterium | reverse complement strand
CAAAGTGTCCGACTTTTTCACCTCAAAATAGTCCAGAGTTGAATGCGCTACGACAATCAAATATTGACTCACCTTACAGGTGAATCAGCAAGTTCCCCACCTGCGAGGTGGTCTTTGCCTCAGACAGAGGGGAAGGTGTCATCGTCTTGACCATCAATTTCATCACCCGGCCCCCTCTCTGTCATCATCCGGCGTGACCGGATGATCCAGGTATACACTCTCAACATCTTGTCTCTTACCTCTTGTACATAATCTGGGATAATTATACAAATTATACAAATTTCAGAGCTCTTTGGCAAGCATATTTTTTCAGGTGGAGCAGAAATTAGCAGAAAAGCGAGTTTTGTAATTGACAAAACTTAAATCATATGGTATATTTTAGACATCTCATGGAATCCGAGGCAATCAAGATGCTTTCCCTGCGGCGTATCGGATATCGTTAGTCTGCTTCGGTACTCTTCGCCGGCGACCGAATGACGAGACGAGTTTCGACACCGATAAACGTATTACGAGACCATTAAGAAGAAGGCATGAGAGGGCAGGAGAAGGCAAAGAGGGCAAGAAGGCAAGATTCCCGATTCCGGGATATTGCCCTCGTTACACTCCGATGTTTTCGTTATCGATGCTGGTATCGAAGCTCGAAGCTTGAGGCACGAAGCCCGATAGAAACGAGTCTACCAGACAATCTTTATGTAACATTGCACGGATATTCGAGCTACGATTTTCGAGTATCGAGCTTCGTTACGAGTTTCGACACCGATAAACGTATTACGACTCAAAAGGGGGTACTCGATGAAAAAACTTATATTGCTTGTTCTCGTGTTGGCTTTGGGAGCAACGATGGTTTGCCAGACGGCACCAAAGGTGGACGTCGAAGCTGAGAAGCAAAAAGTGAGAGCAGTGATGGAGAAGATCAACGCTGCCTGGGAGGCCGAGGACATGGAAGCCTTCTCCATGCTTGTGGCCCACGATGAGGACATGGTGAACTTCGGCACCGATGTGGCTGAACGATGGGTCGGATGGGGAGCTCTCAAAGAGGGACTGCAACGACAATTTGAGGTCTTTTCTGATACAAGGGTTACTCCTCACCATATTGACATCCACGTCTCAGAGACGGGAAGGGTGGCCTGGCTGGCTCAAGCTATGGGCATCAGCACAAAATTTTTGGGCAAACCGGTGGAGTTGGAGGCCAGGATAACAGGGGTATTTGAGAAAAGAGGCCCCGATTGGCTCCTGATCCAATTTCATTACTCCGTTCCCATTTCTGAGAGTAGGCGAATAAGCATGTAAGGACGGGAGGACAATTCTCGATGGAAGAGGCCGACACAGAGGTCGGCCCTTACATCCTGGGGTTCCTATCCCTGTAGATAAAGCGCGGTTTGAAAAATAGGGGTGAAGAGGTCTCCGCATAGATCAATTTCTCTTGAGCCAGCCCTTAAGACATATCCTCCTCTGCGTAGGGGCGGACGTCCCTGTCCGCCCCGCATGAAACCTGACCCTACCTCAATAGAACCATACGCTTCGTATCTGCGAATTGGCCCGCCGTCAGCCGATAGAAGTAAATCCCGCTGGAGACTTCTTCTCCTCTCTCATTCCTCCCATCCCACGTTACCGTATAGTATCCCGGCTCTTTTGGTTCATCCACCATAGATGAAGTGGCGGCTCCGTCATTCCCTCAATTCCACAGTTGCATCTTCGAAATCTAAAGTTAGGACTTTACATGCAATGGAAAGAA
>JBHIER010000640.1:0-1736 GCA_046760705.1 bacterium | reverse complement strand
GTACTCGTGGTGCTGATCCTATGGTTTCCCAAAGGTCTCATGGGGGCAATCCGGTCGAGGTGGCTGCCATGGCTGCCGTAAACTCGCTGGTCGAGACGGACGCTCTGTGCAAGAGCTTTGGTGGGCTCCAAGCGGTCAGGTATGTGGACTTTCGTTTGGCTCAGGGAGAGATTCGGGCCATCATCGGCCCCAACGGGGCCGGGAAAACGACCTTGGTGGGCATGATCAGCGGGTGGATCCACCCCACGTCCGGGAGAATCCGGTTCAAGGGCCAAGACATCACCGGGTTGAAAGCCTGGGATCGAGTGACTCGGGGGATTGTGTACACCTTTCAAGTGACGAGCATCTTCAAGAACCTAACCTGTTACGAAAACGTGGCCCTGGCCGCCCAGCGTCGTTTGATGGGGCGTGTGATCGATCGCTTGGTGCTCAGCGAGGGACAGATCGCCGACCGCGTGCAAGCCGCTTTACTCCAAGTCGGGCTCTCAGGCAGCTCCGACCAGCGAGCCGGTGCGCTGCCTTACGGCCATCAGAGGCTTCTGGAAGTGGCCATGGCCCTCGCATTGAACCCGGAGCTCCTGATTCTCGACGAGCCCACGCAGGGCCTTTCCCAGGAGGAGATTTCGGACTTCTGTGAGCTCACCCGAAGGATCTCGAGAGAGGTGACCGTTCTTCTGATCGAGCACAACATATCGGTGGTTCTGGAACTGGCGGGGAAGGTCACCGTGATGGACCAAGGTGCGATCCTTGCCGAAGGAACCCCTGCGGAAATCGAGCGCAGCTCGGAGGTTCAGAAGGCCTATTTGGGTAAGTGATGCTGGTCTTGGATCGGGTCAACTGTTACTACGGGGAGGTTCAGGTCCTGAAAGACGTGTCTCTCCGCCTGGCGGCCGGTGAGGTTCTCGGCTTGTTGGGCCGAAACGGGGCGGGCAAGACGACGACGCTCAAAGCGATCATGGGTCTGGTCAAGCCGCGATCGGGAAGCATCCAGATGGAGGGGCAGGAACTGAGCAGGCTGGCGTCCCATGAGATCCCGCGGCTCGGTATCGCATACGTTCCCCAGGGCCGAGGACTTTTTCCGTTTTTGACCGTAGAAGAGAATCTGCGTATGGGGCTTTTGGCAAGAGACAAGGGTGCTGAGACCCTTGACTGGGTGCTAAGCCTGTTTCCAGCGCTCAAGGGATTGTTGCGCCAACGGGCGGGAACGTTGAGTGGAGGGCAGCAGCAAATGCTGGCCATGGCCCGAGGCCTCTGCCTGGGCCCGAAGCTTCTTCTGTTGGACGAACCGACCGAAGGCCTCATGCCCAGCCTGGTCGAGAAGCTCCTGGACACGATCGAGGGGCTGAAGGTCCATGGGGTCGCGGTTCTACTGGTCGAGCAGAAGATCGAGGCCGCTCTTCGGGTAGCAGACCGGATCGTCTTCCTCGAAAATGGCTCAGTACGCGAGGAGACCTCGCCGGAGGAACTCGCTGCCGACCCCCAACCGCTGCTCCGATATGTGGGCGTCAGAAGGTAGGGCCTGGGGATCCACCTTTCTCACCTCGTGCGAATCCTGAAACAAATTGTGATATGGTGTCGACTGGCCTTGACACCCGAGCCTTTCCTCTCTTATATTCACTTCGCTTTATTAAAGGTGGGATCTCATTCGGAATATTAGGGCCGAAGAAATACTGAGAAGGAAATGAGATCGAGCGTCAGGAGGAAAAGCAATGGCGAGATCAACGGTATCCATTGTA
>JBHIER010000639.1:0-1747 GCA_046760705.1 bacterium | reverse complement strand
CCTCTTTGTGTTTAAAGTATACGAAGTGATTAAAAACCCGAATCAAAATCTACCCTCAGGCCTGGCATAGATTCTAATCTTTCTTGTTCAACCCAAAGACCTTATACGCATCCAAGAGAGATTCTTTAAACTCTTCCAGGGTAAGATCTGATTTTACACCCTCTCGCACAACTATCTCCATCATCTCTCTTATGGGCAGTCCTGCAAACTTAGCCGACTCGGAGAGAGATTTTCCTGATTTAAACATCTCCACAGCCTCTGCTTTTTTCCACTCTTTGACCCCTTCGAATATAAAATTCTCTAAGAGCAGTAGCCTTATCCATGCGTTCAAGTTTAACTCGCTTCTGCACAGCTTTCAATAGCTCCCCAATATTATGCCTGATTTTCTGGCTGCATTATCATCAGTGATTATGGCGTCATATTCATTTATTATTTGTAATGCTATTACAGAAGCTTCGCCATCACCAAGCTTGAAATTCTTTTTGATTTTCACAAAGAGTCTTTTATCCACCGCTTCAGTCCCAATCTTGCCCTCCTGAATCAATTCATTTACATACAAATCATCGGGTTTTCTCTTTTCTAAACCCTTCTATACGACCTCTTCCCGGACCTTTTCGGTGCTAATTATTTTGGCAGTCTCGGTTACTTGATCGGAGGATCCAGGGGGTTCAAGGCGCCTCATTCTGGATTGGCGTTCATGCTCGCCCCACGGATGTGGGGCAGAGTACAGGAGAGGGCCACTTCTCCCCACTGCTTCTGTCGGATCAGATGATACATGCATAATCTGGGACAAAATGGCAGAACACGGGGCCTACATTTTGCTTGACTTTTCCCGGGGGGCTCATATATTACAAGTAAAGCTCCTTATTGGAATGCACCATCCCACTTTTTTGAAAGGAGGTTGAGCTATGAGCAGGAAGAGACTGTTACTTTGCCTCTGTCTCCTCTTGGCACGGGCGGCTGCCAGCCAGGCCCAGCCTGACATCGCCCTCTCAGATACGACCCACAACTACGGCGATGTGGCCGTCGGAGACACTGCCTCATGGGCCTTCAAGATCTATAACGTGGGTACCGATACCCTGGTGGTGGATTCGACCACCTTCACTCCCAGCCCCTTCGAGGTGGGGGCACCGACCTTCCCTGAAACTGTGGCCGTGAATGACAGCATAGAGGTGACGGTGTGGTTTATTCCATCGGCCATGGATTCTGTATCGGACACACTCAACATCCACTCAAACGATCCGACCGACTCCGTGGTCTACGTCTATCTGAGCGGGAGGGGCCTGGCCCCGGACATCGCCTTATCGGACACCAGCCACAATTTCGCTACTATTCTGGTTGGCGACTCGGCAGATTGGGTGTTGACGATTTTCAATCTGGGCACAGACACTCTCACTGTAGACTCAGTGCTGGTCGATCCCTCTCAGTTTGAGGTCTCAACTCCCACCTTCCCAGACACCATTCCACCTGCAGACAGCGTCCAGGTCACAGTCTGGTTTCTTCCCTCCGACACCGGAGCAGTGGCTGGGAGCCTGTTGGTCTTCAGCAACGATCCTGATGAGGAGACATTGGCCGTGGCCTTGAGCGGCACCGGCGTGTTGCAGGACATCGCCCTGTCGGATACCTCCCACGATTTCGGGGATGTCCTGGTCGGCGACTCCCTGGATTGGGTACTGACGATCTATAACGAGGGCACAGCCGAGCTGACGGTCGACTCTATCCCTTCGGCCCCGACAGAATTTGAGGT
>JBHIER010000638.1:0-1754 GCA_046760705.1 bacterium | reverse complement strand
GCTGCATGATCCCACACCGGGTCTGGAGGGATTCTTTCGATCTTACGCCGGACAGCTTTACGGCGATCCGGCCCCGCGTGCTTGGATTGTACCTGACAGGCCGCCTCGCTACGAGCGCTACCTTGAGATAGTCCCCGGCGAGGCTGGACGAGACACGATTACTTTCTCGATCAGGATGAACGAAGAGGCCGGACTCTCCAGGCATCCTATCGTCTTTCTCCCGTACCGGGTTTCGAATGTTGAGATGATATACACGGATGCTCACGAAGCGATAATCACAGACAACTTCATAATGCTCTATGTATGGCATTCCGGGGAACCGAGCCTTCTTCCTGGCGAGGAAAGGACGGTCATCTTCGCAGCAGACAGGGACGAGGAGTGTATTTCTGTGATGCTTTCGCCCGACACAACCGCTGTTGATCGGGGTGGTATCCTGGGCTATACCGTTACCATCATAAATACCACCTCAGAGAGTCAGACCTTCTATGGCCAGGCTGAGGTGACATTGCCCGGAGGCGAGCAATATCCAGGCAATCCGGTGATCGGACCCATTCAGCTCACTCTCGGTCCAGGACAATTGGTCGAACGCCACATCGAAAATGAGATTCCAAACGAAGCTCCGCTAGGTTTTTATGTCTATACGGTGAAGATCGGATCGCCTTCAGGCTTATTGGATGAAGATCGCTTCCAGTTCCAGGTTACAAGCGCCCAAACAGTGCCTCAGAAACTCGGAAATTGAAGAGTGTGATCATCAGACATTTTGTGATGGTCTCCATTGTCAGGTGCTTATGAGTGCGACCGCAATTGATGTGGTACCATGTATTATGGGTTTCAATTGACACGGATGGTTCTGAATGCGGTGACTTCCTTAGACTACCAGGATCAGTATGCGGCTATCATTCTAAATCCCCAGAACCCAAACTATCTTGATGAGCTCTGTTTCTCAATAGCCTATCTATCTCCTCAGATCTTACAGGAAACGGACCCAGTGATAATTGATGCCAATGTTGACCAGGCATACAGATCGGATCAATACCTCCAGTATGTGAATATCGTCGATTTTGGCTCTGACTCCTCAACAACTGAATATAATTTTGTTTCAGATTCCGATTCAACATGGGTTCGGATTCCTACGGAGGTTTATTACTGGTATGTGATAATGCCGAAACTGGTGATGGAACGCCCGAAAATGGGTGCCTCGGTTTTCAATAGATTCTGGCGTGATTATCTTTGGAATGTTGCAGTCACTGACACATCGCCCGGGAATAACCTTCACTTGGGCAATGTCCTTACTATGGCTTCTGTGTTCTGGGATGGCGAAAGTATCGTTGTCGACACCCACTCCGACTTTAATGCTGAGGATTGTGTCTTGGTGACTATTTGGAAGTGGGTGGCAAAAACGGTCCCTTTTGGTAGTCCGCCGCCGAATCGACCAAACCAGCCAAATAAAATCGCCAATAACCATCAAGGGACCTGTAGCGAGCTGAGGATGCTTCTTGTTGCTAGCGGAAGGACAGGACTTATCCCCCTCATTGGCACCTGGGATTATAACGAGAATCACCACTGGAATGAATTCTGGTGGGATGGCGCGTGGCATCCGTATCAGGTGAATCTTGGTTATGGAGACTGCCTTATTGATCTACCAGGAGTTGCCCAGGATATGAAATACGGTGGTGGTAAGAACATCTCCATAGTCTGGAATGAACGGGCGGATGGTTATCAGGAATCGGTAATCGATATCTTCTCTGATTTAG
>JBHIER010000637.1:0-1756 GCA_046760705.1 bacterium | reverse complement strand
AACGCCGGCTGCACCCAGTTCAAAAGGCCGCTGGATCATCTTCAGGGAAACCCTCGCGGAGCACATGACCCGGATAATTCGGGCATTGGATGGATACTGAAGGCGGCTCACGCCGGCCATATCCACTCCGCCGAGTGCGCACCAGTGGCAGGCGAAAGCGATGATCTTCTTGTCTGGTCTCTCTTCCAGGGCCGCTTCGACCTGAGCCAGAACCTGCTCGTCCGAGTAGTGGACGATGCTAATGCACTCCTTGGGACAATCCGCCGCGCACAGGCCGCACCCCTTACAGAGGGCTTTCAGAACGCGGGGATTCTTCTCGTCGTCCACCTTGATGGCACTATAGGGACAGCTTTTGGAGCACAGTCCACATTGACTACAATCGGGCAGATCGATATCGGCGACAATACCTTCGGTTTCGATGTATCCTTTCTTCATGGGAATCGAGGCCTTCATGGCTGCACCGATGGCCTGTTCACAGCTGTCTCTGAAGGTCGCAGGAGCCTTGGCACAGCCAGCAAGACAGATACCGTCGGTGGGAAATTCCAGCGGGCTGAGCTTGACGTGAGATTCCTGGAAGAATCCGTCTGAGTTGGTCGATACCTTCAACTGGCCTTTGATCTCCTCCACAGAATCGTCTCCCCGAAAGGCTGTGGCCAAGACGACCAGATCAGCGGGAAGCTCGAATTCTCTGCCTACAAGCAAGTCGTAGACCCGAACCGCCAGACCTCCATTCTCCCGTCTCACCTCAGGATACCGGCCATCGGGAAATCTCAGGAATTTGACGCCGAGTTTCTTGGCCTTTTGCTGGGCAAGGCCCTCTTCCTTTATCAGGCTCATGTCACGATACAGGATATATACGTTGGCATCTTCGTGGAGGTACTTGAGAGCGACGGCGTTCTTTACCGAGACGTGACATCCGACGAGACAACAGCCCCGCACCTCGTTCTTTGAGTTGACGCAACTAATCATCACCACGTTGTTGATGTCACCGACCTGTTTGGTCCGTAGCATGTCTTCCAGCTGGAGCTGGGTGACCACGCGGGGGTCGTTTCCGTACTCAAACTGTCCGACCGGTTCGAGCTCTTTCATCCCTGTAGCGACAATGATGGTAGAGATATCGAGCTCCACTCTGGATCCATCGCCGTTGGCCCTCAGCCTCACCTTGTAGTTGCCGATATAGCCCTCCACCGCTTCAATCTGGGTATCGGTATAGACCCGGATATTGGGATCGGATTGAATCTCACCGACCTTTGTTTCAACGATTTTTGATGCCGGGATTCTGTGATTGTTATGAGAGAGAAAGCAGAGTGTATTCAGAACCCCGCCCAGCTCGGGTTCTTTTTCCACAAGGATGGCTTTGAAACCCTGTTTAGCCACGCTCAGGGCGGCGTTCATGCCGGCTATTCCGCCCCCGATAATCAGGCAGTCGGTTTTGACAGGGAGCCTGACCTCCTCGCCCTCTTCGAGGAGGACGGCCTTGGCCACACCCATTTTGACCAGATCCTTGGCCTTTTCGGTCGCTATCTCCGGTTCCCTGGAGTGGACCCACGAGACCTGCTCGCGAATGCTCACGAATTCGAGAAGGTAGGGATTGAGCCCGGCCTCTTTCACGGTCCTTTTGAAGAGAGGTTCATGGGTTCTAGGCGTGCAGGAAGCAATGACGACGCGGTTGATCCGGTGTTCCGGAATGAGCCGTTTCATTCGATTGAGGTAGTCCACCGAACATGACCACCTGCCTTCGTCGGCAAAAACCACG
>JBHIER010000636.1:0-1759 GCA_046760705.1 bacterium | reverse complement strand
GGAATAGGGAGCGTAGAGGGCGAATTCTGCTGGTGCCCGATTAAGGGGGACTCCTGCGACACGGTCGGTGTCACCTTCTACGTCAAGAGCACCATGCCCGACTCCCTCATGGACACCCTGGCGGTGACCCTCATCGTCGAGAACACCTTCATTCACACCTTCTTCCCGGATACGACATACTACCCCTGCGGGTGGATGGAGACCTTCTTCTACATCGATCCCAATTACGTGGACTGCATCGATACCTTAGGAATTCTCTCCCTGGATGTGGTTCTGTCGTATGATCCCAACTGTTTGCACGTCACCGAAGTGGGCCATGTGGGATTGATCACCGAGTTTTGGGGAACCATTACCTACAACATCGTTGACGGCAACATCTTCGTCTCCCTCTCCGGCAACGACACCTTGCGGTGGTGCGATACGACAGTGACGCAACAGGACAGCGTGGCCCTCTTTTATGTCGGGTTCACAGTCGATGCCGATGCCGTGCCTGGGGACACGTGCTGGCTGTGCATCGAACACGTCAAAGTGAACGAGGGATGGCCACCGGCCTACTGGGATGAGTGCACCGAGATCGGTTGCGCGGCCATCGTCATCAAGTGCCTCTCCATATCAGGAAATGTCTCCTATTGTTCCACCCTTGTGGCGGTGCCAAACGTTGAGATGAAGATGTCCGGGTACGCAGTCGACACGGTTCTGACGGACAGCAATGGTAATTACGAGTTTCCGTGCGTTTACGCCTGCGGTGACTATTGCATCAAGCCCCAGAAGGAATGGTTGCCACCCCAGGTAGTCAACTCCTTTGACGGTTCGATGATAATGCGGAGTCTGGTGGGTTTGGAAACTTTGGGCTCTTGTCAGCAGATCGCTGCCGATGTCAGCGGTGACGGCACCATCACCGGCTACGATGCCGCCCTTCTCTTGCGGTGGAGGGTGGGGTATACTGTGCCCGGTCATGTAGGGGAGTGGAAGTTCGGGGCTGACAGCCTGTGCTACGATGGTCTGACGTGGGACATGCCCAATCAGGATTACTGGTCCATTGTCATTGGTGATGTGAGTCTCAACTGGCCCGGCGACGGCCCCCCGAAACTGAGGGCCGAGGCTGACAGCGCCACAATCGACCTGGCCCCTCCGGTTGCCTCTCCTGGCCAGAACTTTACTCTTCCAATCTGTTTGGGCAAGGTGCAACCGATCTATTCGGCCGATCTTTCCCTCAAATACGACCCTCAGATTTTGACGGCCATCGAGGCGTGGCCCACTGAGCTGACGGCCGATTTCGTAACCGCTTATAGATTGACCGACGGTGAGATCAGAGTGGCCCTGGCCGGTGCCAACCCGGTCCAGAGCGGAGGGCCGATCACCCGCATTGGCTTTGAGGTCTCAGAAGAGGTCCCCGAAGGGGCCTCCAGTCCTTTTGAGCTGACCGTTACCCTGAATGAAGATTACACCCTCACCCGTTCCGAGGCTTTTACGGCGCAAAATCCCGTTCCCAGAGAGTACGGGCTGGCCCAGAACTATCCCAATCCCTTCAACCCCAGCACCACCATCCGCTACCAGATACCCATCCGGGGACGGGGGACGAAAGACGAGGGACGTCCTTCGGCCTTCGACCCTCGACCTTCGACCCTCGTCTCTCTCCGGATTTACAACATCCTCGGCCAGGAGGTGAGGACACTGGTCGATGAGCCCAAAGAGCCGGGATATTATTCCGTGGTCTGGGACGGGAGGGATGAGAGAGGAGACGAAGTGGCCAGCGGGA
>JBHIER010000635.1:0-1767 GCA_046760705.1 bacterium | reverse complement strand
CGGGACTTCTCAAGCCCGACTCGGGCAACATCTTAGTAGGGGGAGCGGATACGCGAAGGACGAAGGTCTCCGAACTAGCCCGAACCGTCGCGCTCGTCCTCCAGAATCCTGACCACCAGCTCTTTATGAACCCGAATATTTCAATAGGGGTCTAAAAAGAAGCATCTTTTTGTTTCGCAACCTTGTTGGTATAATCAGCTTATAGAAAGGGCTGTAGACCAACAGGAAGGAGACAAAAAGATGCACCATCATTATAGCACAAAGTACAGGGAAATCAATCTTCCTATCCGCTACACGGACAAGCCGGTGACGGCGTGGGGCGGGCTGAAGTTGATGGCTCGTTGGTTCGAGAAGATCGAGCTGAGGGGTCTGTTTGCGGAGCATTTGCAAGCTGTGCGCGGTGGGTCGAACCGTGCCTATGATCCGGTGGAGGTTGTGTTGTCGTTTGTGGTGAGTGTGCTTATGGGAGCCTGGCGGCTTTGCCACACCCAGATGTTGCGATACGATGAACCGATGAAATGCCTGTTTGGGTTTGACGATGTCCCCTCCGCCTCGACCTTTTCGCGCTTCTTTGGGCGATTCACCCGTCGTGTAGTTGAGGAGAGTCTTGGTGGACTGAGCCGTGCCCTCATGGAGCGGATGCGACCGTTTTATCCTGCCTGTGGGGTGACGGTGGACCTGGACTCGAGCGTCTTTGAGCGCTACGGTGAGCAGGAGGGTGCGCTGCGGGGATACAACCCAAGGAAGCCGGGCCGTCCAAGTCATCATCCGCTCTTTGCCATGATAGCGGAGTGGAAGTGGGTTCATCATTTGTGGCTGCGCCGAGGGGACACGGTAAGCGGCAGCGGGGCCGTGAGTTTTCTCCAGGAGGTCGTCGGACGGTTGCCCGTATGGGTGGAGATTCGTCTGGTGCGCGCCGATTCGGGATTCTTCTGGGGTAGTATTCTGGATGAACTGGAGCGACAGAAGCTTCAGTACATCGTGGTGGCGCGCATGAACCCTCAAGTGCGTTCCCAGATAGGCCGTATCTCTCATTGGATCCCCATCGCCAGGGGAGTGGAACTCGGAGAGATGACTTACAAGGCCGCAGATTGGAAGGCTGGCCGTCGGATGGTCGTGGTCAGGCAATCTCTCAAAGAACGCCCCGATGCCCAGGGCCGGTTGTTTCCCGACTTGCCAGGCTACCGCTATCGGGCGGTCGTGACGAACACCGCCCTGAACGCTCGAGAGGTTTGGAATCTGCACCGTGGACGCTCTGATACGGAAAACCGCATCAAAGAGCTTCGCACCGATTTCTTCATGGACAGCTTCTCGCTGAAGAAGTTCCATGCTACCGAGGCCGCCCTGTGGCTTGTAGCCGTGGCGTACAATCTCGCCAGTTGGTTCAAACTTGCCATCTTGAAGGATCACAGTCCGCGCCTTATGACTCTCCGGCTGCGCCTGTTTCTGTGCGGTGCAATCTTGGGCACCGACAGGGGGCAAACCGTACTGCGATTATCGGCCTCAAACAAACTTAGGGCAACCTTCGATAAACTCTTGCACAGAATCGACCAATGGAGCAATTCTAATGCAATGCATTCGGAGGTGACACCATGAAAACCACGCCAAAATCGCCTGAAAAAACCAGAGATTCACCGCTACCTTGAATCTCTAATGAAATATCCGGGTTAATTACGATGTCGATACGACCCGTTTTCTCGGCCGCCTTGTCCATGAGCGCCTTAACCTGACCTTCGTCGGACACGTCAGTCTTGACGAATAGACCGT
>JBHIER010000634.1:0-1775 GCA_046760705.1 bacterium | reverse complement strand
GAGTATCAGTTGACCGATGCCTTTGAAATGATGATCGGCAGAGGTGAGAAGATCACCACCTTTGAAGTCGAGCGATGGTACGATTGTGGCAAACCCGAGGCCCTCTTGGCCACCAATCGCCATCTGTTAAAGATGAGAGGCCGGGATCGTACGGTGGAAGGCTCCGTTATTATTCCTCCGGTTTTCGTCGAGGAGTCCGCCCTTGTCACCGCCTCTGTCATCGGGCCTCACGTCTCGGTGGCCGCCGGGGCTCGCGTCGAGCATTCGATCATTAGAGACTCCGTCATCGGAGAAAGGGCCGCCGTCTCCAACAGTATGCTGGAAGGCTCCCTGGTGGGGGACAACGCTGTGGTCAAAGGGTCGTTCAACAGATTGAATATCGGAGACATGTCACAGGTGGAACCGCTTTGAGGAGGGCCATTGAAGACGAATAAGAACTGTCTGTTCACATCAGAGTCGGTGACAGAGGGTCATCCCGACAAGATCGCAGATCAGATTTCCGATGCGATCTTGGATGCCATCTATGCGAAGGACCCGAACGGGCGGGTGGCCTGCGAGACCTTCGTCTCTGTGGGAATGACCCTGGTGGGAGGGCAGATTACGACTGAATGTTACGTCGATATTCCCGATATTGTCAGGCAGACGATTCGGGAAATTGGTTACACAGACCCCGCCTACGGTTTTGACGACCAGACGTGCGCTGTGCTGACCAACATCGAGCAACAGTCCCCGGATATTGCCCTGGGAGTGGATCGCGACGGGGCCGGGGATCAGGGCATCATGTTCGGGTATGCCACAAATGAGACGGAAGAGCTCATGCCCACGCCCATTCTGCTGGCCCACAAACTTGCCAAGAGGCTGGCCGAGGTGCGCCGGGAGGGGCTCCTGCCCTATCTCCGTCCGGACGGAAAGACGCAAGTGACTGTGGAGTATGTGGACGGAAACCCTGTCCGGGTGGATACGGTCATCATCGGGGCTCAACACGATCCCGATGTGGATATGAAGAGGCTGAGAGCCGATATCATAGAGATGGTGATTATGCCGATCATTCCGGTCCACTTGATCAACCGGAAAAAGGTGGTCTATCACATCAATGCTACCGGCAGGTTTGTCATCGGGGGTCCCATGGCCGACACCGGTCTGACCGGGCGGAAGATCATTGTCGACACTTACGGCGGGGTAGGCAGCCACGGCGGCGGCTGTTTTTCCGGCAAGGATCCGACCAAGGTGGACCGCTCCGGCTCATACATGGCCCGCTATGCAGCCAAGAACATCGTCGCCGCAGGCTTGGCCGACCGATGCGAGATTCAACTGGCCTACGCCATCGGAGTGGCCGAGCCGGTGTCGATCATGATCGACACCCAGGGTACGGGCAAAATTTCGGACGGGGAGATTTTGAGACGGGTCAAAGAGCACTTCGATTTCACCCCCAGAGGAATGATCGAGCACCTCAAACTGCACCGGCCCATCTATAAGAAGACAGCGGCCTACGGCCATTTCGGCCGGGAGGAGAAGGAGTTCACCTGGGAGGCCCGGGATAAAGTTGAAGATCTCAAGAAAGGATGAAGAGACTCATCCGTGCCCACAAGAGCCTTATTGCATGGCCCGTGAAAGCTCAAAGAAATTAAAGCAAATCAGAATATCAGCAAATCAGCGGAAGGAGATCAGATTACCAGCGTGTCAGATTTTTCCTAATATTCTGTTCTACTGGTACCCTTCCCACTGATACCCTGATCATCTGATATACTTATTCTCAAGGTGCGCTTGCGGCTTTG
>JBHIER010000633.1:0-1784 GCA_046760705.1 bacterium | reverse complement strand
CCGCAACACGTCCTCACGTTTTACGTTTCGCGTTTCACGTTTGACGCTTCACGAGATCACTGTTCATTGGTCAAGTAACTATCCCTCTACTCTCCACACATGCACGGCAGTCTCTCCCCACGGCCCTGCCTCCTGTTCGGTGACGTACATGAGCCCTCTTTCCCAATCATAGGCTACGGCACCGAGTATGGCACATTCCCAGTCAAACACTTCGTTTAGTGGACGGTAGACTGCATAGGGCATCACCTCCCAGGGCTCTCTGGTTCCGGCCATCACCTCTCTCAACTCTCCTGGGTCGTAGAAGAGGATCTGGGGCTCATACGGATAGGCATGGTAACCCTTAGACGGAACACATGGGTCCCCACCGCACTCTTCCGGCGTTCCGTAACAGTTGTCCCCCAACCCCTTTCTCCCGAAGATCAGGATGCCACTTTTGTCCGCAGTCTGCACCCAGGCCCCGCCTCCCCAGTCGTCAGCGGGCCGATAATTGGGGAAGTAACATTCGTCTGGGTTGTCAAGGCATCCAGGGTAGATTTCGGGATAATACAGCAGGGCCAGGGCGTCCAGATTCTGTCCAGATTCGGGGGGATTGCCGTCCTCCCAGGGGGCAAGGGCATAGAGGGTTGGCCCCTGGGAACCGCCGAAGGCTCCAGCCGCTCGATGGTTGCCGGCGACGAGCCATTTTCCCTCCAGATATTGGCTGGCGAAGCTCTCCGGGGCTTTGAAGAGATAGTCGCAGGTTTTGGCGTTGTGAAAGATATTGCCGTCCGACGGACGCTCCCCGATGTGCCACACCCCTTGGGCGCCGATCATGTCCAGCTCACTCCATCCCAGGGAATCCTGATCGTAGCCTGTCACATTGTACCAGTCCCGCAGGTTCCAGGCGATCTTGTTGATGTTGGGCAGATACTCCAGGCCGTCCACCTCCCGATAGATGCAGTCGTCGGTGTAGGTGCAGTTGTCTTTCCAACCTCCCGTGATGTCCGTCAGGGATTGGAGCACAGAGGCTTTGGGCAGGTCGTCGAAATCGTCGGCTATCACCGGCGCGGGGATGGTGATCTCTCCCACCAGGTCGTACCAGGCATGGCCGGCGGCATAGAGTGAGCCAGGGTAGCCATCGGCCGGCCCGGTGGGGTCCCCTTCGGGGTAATAGGCCAGCGCATGACCACTGTAGGCCCATTCACCGCCAGAAGGGTAAGCGAAAGCGCCCTGGTAAACCAGGTCCGAGGGCCGGATGAGGCCGGGGGGAACAACTGTCGTGGACGTCGGCGTGGGAGTGGGAGTCGGAGCGGCCCATCCCTTGAGGATGAGGGGCAGGTAGATCCAGCGGATCGGCGGCTCGCCGGGCGTAGACGTGGGCGAAGGCGTGCTGGTGCTGGTTGGCGTCGCTGTGGCTACGCCTCCCACCGTGTAGTTCACCACCAGCCGGGGGCGCAGATTGGGGATACTGTACTCGCTGGCGCGGAACTCGTGGTGTGCCCAGGGGGCGTTGTCAGGCTCCAGGAGCAGGCCATAGTTTGAGGCCGTGCCATCTACCCACGCTTGGACGGCTGAGGTCACGTTCCAGCGATACCAGCCGTCCGGATTGGCCGCCACCGTCACCCGATCCAGCTCCGCCAGGTCGAAGTCACCCCCTGGAGTTGCCCAGTTCACACCAGGGCGGGCCGTCGTCCAGGTGACTCCTTCGTCTCGGCCATCGGCGAACAGGTCCCAGCCATCGCCCTCAACCCACTCTTGGGTGATGCGATGAGCCACCACGTCTTGCGGGTCATCATCGTAGCCGC
>JBHIER010000632.1:0-1792 GCA_046760705.1 bacterium | reverse complement strand
ATCCATCCTTTGTTCTGCTGGACAAAAGCCCACCAATGCAGGATCAGTATCTGTGGGGTACGATGCCGAATGTTTGCAGATGGCCTAAACATATCATCAAATATAGGACGTTGAATCAACATTGGCAAGGCCAAATAACCTATATGCTTTTAGAAACTCAGAGACGTTAAGTTGCGAGCGAAGCCAGCTAAGTTCTTCTAATGGCTGTCCTGAAATGCGTTGATAAAGAAAAGCTCAATTATTAGCTGTCATTGCCTGCTCCGGGATTGGGATACGGGAGCGGAATCGGCGAAGCAATCCCCTGCCCTCTCCTGCCATTTCGGGCCGAGGGTGAAGGAATCTCATTCCCTTGAAGATTGTATGTAGGACTGGGACTTATGATGAAAAGGGGGGTAAGATGCAGAGGGAAAAGCTGTACCGATTCTCCACTCTGCTCAAGATAAGAGGAGGGTTTGTCGAGATGGGAATGTTGAAAGGCTTTGCAGTTGAAGGGGGGCGATCTCATGGATAGGTACCATACCAAAGCAGAGGAGCCCAGAGACCCCGAGCGTGTTTGGGTAACAAACCAAGGCACCATTTGGACCATCACGGAGTACGGGGGTCGGAGGGAGAAGAGGTGGTTTGTCTCACGCATAAGCCGGGCTTGTCCCTCAGAAGCACAACGGGCCACCGGCCTGGCACCCGAGCGGTAGCTACATCGTATTCCGAGCTGAGAAGTCGCATCACCCTGGTGGATCAAACTGGTCAGAGCCGGGTCGGGGCAGATGGTGTGACCTCCTGCGGGGAATTACGAACTCTGGGCGGCGAGAGGGTGAGCCTTTCCAGAATACCCACCTTCGTTCAGCTCCGGCGATGAGGAGACTCCAGCAATGTGAAGATGGGAGGCGATGGCACAGCGGGCCAAAATTTGGACGGTGTGAAACGTATCACGCCAGATTCAAGGCTAACAGTTTCAACTCCGTCATCTCCTCGATGGCGTATCTGAGACCTTCGCGACCGAAACCCGAATCCTTCACCCCGCCGTATGGCATGTGGTCAATACGGTAGGTGGGGATGTCGTTGATGATGAGGCCACCGACGTCGATGGTATTGTAAGCGTCAAAGATGTGCTTTATATCTTTAGTAAAGACTCCAGCCTGCAGCCCGTATAAAGAATCATTTACCCATTCCACAGCATCCTCAAACCGTTCGTACGATGTGATGGTCACCACTGGGGCGAAGACCTCCAGACGATTCACCTTCATCTCAGGGGTGGTATCGACCAGAATGGTGGGCTCAAGGTATGAGCCCTCTCTCTTCCCACCAACGATCACTCTGGCTCCACCGTCAACAGCTTCCTTGACCCACTGCTCGGCCCTGCGAGCTGCAGGCTCGTCAATCATGGGACTCAGATCGGTCTTCTCGTCCAGAGGATCGCCCCTGCGCAATTTCCGGGTCTCCTGGACAAATCGCTCCAAGAACTCGTCAAAAATATCTTGGTGGACAAAGATGCGCTGAACTGAGATGCAGATCTGTCCGGCATAGGCGAAACTGCCGCGGACGCACCGCTGGACGGCGAGGTCGAGATCGGCGTCGGTGTGGACGATCAGCCCGGCATTGCCCCCCAATTCGAGGGTAACCTTCTTCTTACCGGCTCTGCTCTTGAGGTACCAGCCGATCTCAGCGCTTCCGGTGAAGGTCAGTTTTTTGAGGCGGTCGTCGGTCACCAATAGCTCACCGATGGAGCCGGGACACGGCACCACGCTGATCCCCCCCTCAGGCATCCCGGCCTCGACGACAATTTCACCCAGGA
>JBHIER010000631.1:0-1806 GCA_046760705.1 bacterium | reverse complement strand
GTAGATCTCAAAATCATCGCTGCCGCTACCCACATTCCAGTTAAAATTAGACACTGCGTGAGCACCGCTTTTGAATTTCATCACCAGGGCGGCACTATCCTCAACGGCATAATTACAGTGCAGAGTGTCAACAAAAGCACCCACTTTTTCAACATCACCTAGAAGGTGAATCAAGAGGTCCAAGCGGTGGCTACCGACATCCATCATCACCCCGCCGCCGGCAATGAGTGGATCGGTCCGCCATTCCCCAGGCTGCGAAGGATTGTAATAGCCAGTAAGATTTACTCTAGCCAGAACAATATCACCAATGGCTCCTGATTCCATTACCTCCTTCATCTTCTTGACACTGGGATAGAACCGGCGGTAATAGGCGATCATTAACTTCACCCCGTTGCTTTTACAAGCCTGAATCATCTGCTGGCATTGGGCCACATTCACGGCCATAGGCTTCTCGCAAAGGACATGCTTACCAGCATCAGCGGCTGCAATCGTGTGCTCACAGTGTAGATGCACAGGAGTAGCCACATAGATCGCGTTTATATCCTCGTCGGCAAGAAGATTTTCCACTTTGGTATACCACTTCTTTGCACCGTGTTTTTTGGCGAACTCTCGGCTCTTGGCTGCATCGCGCCGCATAACCGCCACCAGTTCCGATCCTTCCACCTGATTGAAAGCCGGCCCGGACTTGCGATCAGCGACATCTCCGCACCCAATAATACCCCATCTGACCATCGCATGTCTCCTCCTGAGTTCTCTTGAACATCACACTACCCCTACTTTCTTCACCCTTTCATGTAGCCTCCGTGCATATCCCATCTCGGGGATAAATTTAGCCCTTTCTTTGAAAGGGGCCTTTCTTCGAGGCAGTTTTATCAGCTCATAATCACAGTACCCTCTTCCCTTCTGTTCCATGTATTTGAGCATCTCATCCATCCCGAATCTTGCTGGATCGTGGGAAAGATTCACCAAATCTGCGCTGTGAGCCCCAGGTTGGTCTACCACGCTCAATGGATACCTGGGTGTCGAACGGATCATATCCAAACTCGCCTTATCTATAGCCACAATATCTTTGGAAACCATCACGCCCAGATCGGGAAGCACCGGCCGTCCCTGTTCATCCGGGCAGTCACAGTCCAGAGTAATATCTAAGAGTAGGTTTACGGCCAGAAATTTACCCTCGAAGCGCTTGAGAACACCCATAGCACCATCGGCTAAGGCTTTGTAATTCTGCTCGTAATTGAAATGTTCCACTACAATGGCCTCATTTTGGCAGACATCGATGCACAGCTTGCAACCCCAACACAGAGAGGGATCCATGACCGATTTGTGATTCACAATAGCGATGGCCTCGGAAGGGCAAACGAGTACACACTTCTCACATCCCTTGCACTTCTCTTTAAGAAAGACCGGGATTTCATGGCGGTGAATCTGGATCTTGGTCTGCTTGGCCACCCCTCCCATACCCAGATTTTTCACGTTGCCGCCAATACCAAAATAGGGATGGAAAGTCGTGTGATCCACCGAGATGAGTACGTCGCTCTGGTATATGGCACTGGGCACAAACACCTCCTTTAGCACATCCCCCTCAATCTCAACCTTCGTAGCATCAATTCCAACCAACCCATCGGCAACAATGAACGGGGCTCCCAGATGATGTAGGGCATAGCCGTTGCGCCATGCGGTGATGTAGTGGCCGATTCCCTCGTAGCGCGAAAGGGAGTAAACAGTATTGGTATCGGTGAGAAAAGGTCGGCCACCGAGTTCAATAATTCTTTTGACCAGCACCTCGTAGAACACCGGCGGGAT
>JBHIER010000630.1:0-1816 GCA_046760705.1 bacterium | reverse complement strand
GGCCATCAGCAGCGTGGAAGCGGCGAAAATCTTGACGATGTCTTCCTCTTCCAGGCGCACAATGTCCAGACTCTCTCGAATCAGGCCCAATCCCCATTCGATGGCAACGCCACCGTTGGCTGAGAGGTTGACGATCAGGCTGCCCTTGCCACAATTATCATCCAACCTGCTTGAATTATAGCACACCCTATGATAGAATATGAATAGATTGCATCCAAGGAGCCAGCCTGAATGTTCGAACGGAAACTGACGCGCAAAGAGGTCGAACTGATCCAGGAGATCGAGACTTTCATCAAGGACAAGCATAGCGAGGCTCAGGGACATGACCATTCCCATGTCTTGCAAGTCACCCGTTATGCGATCCAGATCGCTGAAACCATACCCGATGAGGTGAACCCTTTCGTCCTCATCTGCGGAGCTCTGTTCCACGATATTGGCCGCATCGGCACCATTACTGGGGTGCTCCATGGCCTCAGAGGAGCCACCATCGCCGATGAGTACCTTGAATCCACATGGGTGAGCGCCGACGTCAGGAAAAAGATTTCGAGGATCGTCACTCGCCATACACCGACGTCTATGATAGCCCCCAGGTCAGTCGAGGAGAAGATCATTTACGACGCGGATGCCCTGGACCGTCTGGGGTTGATGGGGATGCTCAGGGGTATTATGGGCAAGAGTGGATCCATTGAAAGCATCCTGACGGACAGGATGCAAAAGCGGGAGGGTGACTACGACAGGTTGTACTTTGAGGAGAGCCAGCGTATAGGGGAGCAATTGCAGGCGAAAACGATCCAGGTCATTAATCGCTTCAGAGAAGCTCTGGATAAACGGGCTGAGCAGATTGCCCATATCGAATGGCCGGTCGAGAGAACAGTAGGGGGCGGTGAGGAAGGGGAATAACAGATGTTCGAGAGGAATTTGACCCGGCGGGAGATGGAGCTGATCGAGGACATTCTGGGGTTCATCGAGGAAAAACATAGCCAGAGTGAGCGACACGACTACTCCCATGTCCTACAGGTCGTGCGTTACGCCCTTCAGATCGCCAAAGCCATTCCCGACGAGGTGAATCCTTTTGTGCTCATCTGCGGGGCCTTGTTTCACGACGTCGGTTGGATCGGCACCGACACCGGAGTCCTCCATGGTCTGCGGGGGGCGACCATCGTTGACGAATATTTTGACTCCACCTGGGTAAGTGCCGACATCAAAAAAAAGATCAAACGCATCGTTATCCGCCACACTGCGACCTCGATGATGCCGCCGCAGACGGTGGAGGAGAAGATTGTCTGGGATGCCGATGGCTTGGACGGCATGGGTTTGATTGGCATCTTGCGGGGCCTTGTCGCCGAAGAAGGCTCCATCGAAGAAATCGGGAAGAAACTGCACGAGGAAACGGTAGAAGTCATCCAAAGTTTCAAGACAGCTCTGGAGCATCGTTTGAAAGCCATCGAGCAATTGGCCTTGCCGGTAGAGAGACCGGTCAATTGGGCCAAAATATGGGCGGACATCCCGCGAGCTACGTAACGTATTCTCGCAATGCCTGTGAATTCACAACAATGATTACCCTCTTTGCAACCTAATCAGGCCCTGGCGTCGGAAAGCGGCCAGGGCTTTGTTGGTGCTCTCGCGGGGGGCGCCGACCATGGTGACCAGTTCCTGCGGGTCAAAGGGCAGGGAGAAGAATTTTAAGGTGGCGGCTCTTGACAACAGGTCGAATATATGATAAACTTATGCATAGTTTACTTAGGTATAAATCGGGGAGGGGAGAGCCTATGCAAATTCAACGCCAAATACGTAAGGGAAGCACTCCAGTACTCAT
>JBHIER010000629.1:0-1825 GCA_046760705.1 bacterium | reverse complement strand
CAGGCCGAGGGCTATGAGCTCAACCGGGTCAATCGGGCCAAAGGCGATGCCAATAAGTTTCTGGCTGTCTGGAAAGAGTATAATCGGTCAAAGGATGTGACCAGAAGGAGACTCTATCTGGAGACCATGAATGAGGTTTTGCCCAAGATAAGCAAAAAATATATCGTTGACTCGGAGCAGAAGGGGCTGGTGCAGTTATTGCGCCTTGAGGAGAAAGGAGAGAAGAGATGAAAGCAAAATCGATAACCGTGGGGGTTCTCATATTCCTGGCTCTTATCGTCCTGGTCAGTGGCCTCTATACGGTTGATATGACCGAGCAGGTGGTGATCACCCGATTCGGCAAACCGGTGGGAGACGCTATCAAAGAGCCTGGTCTCCACTGGAAGATGCCTCTTATTGAAAAGGTAAATTCCTTCGAGAAACGCGTCTTGGAATGGGATGGCGATCCCAATCAGATTCCCACCAAAGACAAGAAGTATATCTGGGTGAATACCTATGCCCGGTGGAGGATCGCCGATCCCCTGAAATTCTTCCAATCGGTGCGAAACGAACTGGGGGCCCACAGCCGACTGGACGACATCATCGATGCCGCCACCAGGGATTATACGACGGCTCACGTGCTGCTCGAGATAGTCAGAAACTCCAACAGAGAGATGGCGACGGCCGAGGCCGAGCTGGAGTTGGCCGAAGAGGTGAAAATCCCCATCCAATGGGGCAGGGAAAAGATAACCCGCCAGATATTAGAGCGAGCCTCACAGATGGTGCCACAGTACGGGATCGAATTGATCGATGTGCGCATAAAGCACATCAACTACGTGGAGGAGGTGCGCAGAAAGGTTTACGAGAGGATGATCTCGGAGAGAACCCGAATAGCCGAAAAGTACCGTTCGGAGGGCCAGGGGAAAAAGGCTGAAATAGAAGGCCAGATGGAGAAGGAGCTCCAGAGAATTACGTCCGAGGCATACAGAACGGCCCAGGAGATCAAGGGCAAAGCCGATGCCGAAGCCACCAAGATATACGCTGCAGCCTACAACAAGGATCCGGAATTTTACTCCTACGTAAAAACTCTCGAAACGTACAAGGAGACCCTCGGCGGAGAGAGCTGGCTGCTTCTGACCACCGATAGCGACTATCTCAAGTATTTGAAGGGCAGTGGGGCCAGATAGGCGGCTCCTCCGGGAAATGGGTCCGGAGCAGAGGGGCCTCACTCCGGTTTTTTCACCTGAAAACCGATGTCCTTCTCCTCCTCCCGGCCCAGAAGTTTGATCTTTCCGAACCGGTTTTCGTATTTTTTGATGTTCTCCTCCAGAGCGTTTTGGAGCATTTTGACGTGCTGAGGCGTCATGACGATCCGGGCGTACACCCTGCTCTTGGGCGTGCCTGGCAGGACGCGGGCAAAATCGATGATGAACTCCGAAGGCGAATGGGTGATGAGGGCCAGGTTGGAGTAAATTCCCTCGGACTCCTTCTCGCCCAGTTCGATATTGATCTGCTTCTGCGGTTGACTCATCTGCTCCTCTCCTTTTGGTTGGGTGCGGAGAAAGATCGACTCCGGCGGACTCGTATCTGATTGCTATGAGGGCCTCGATTTGAGTACCTGTAAGTACGGATCTTGGTGACCAAGACGTTTTGCTTTCACTAAATATTGCACCAAGTTCCAAAAAAGTCAAGGGATATTTCGACTTTTCGCTTGACTTTCGCTCTCTTTTTAGGTAATATTTGGTTTCAAAAATTGGCCGGTTGGCCAACATGCAGAAAGGGAGGTTCTTTTGTGACTGCGATGGGGTGGACACGGGTCAAGGAAATTTTGAACGCCATAAAGAGG
>JBHIER010000628.1:0-1828 GCA_046760705.1 bacterium | reverse complement strand
AGGGGGAACATCGCCATCACGGCTACTTCCATGCCCATCTTTTTGAAAATGTATTCCTAAATACGCCGGCGGAGTATTCAGAAAAAGACGAGCACCACGTCCACTGCGGCAAGGCGGACGAACATTGTACACCTCGAAAGCAAACAACTCGTATAAGAAATGGCAAAAATCAAATTCCTAAAACACTAAAATTTAAATCAGACACCAATTATGCTACTCTAACAATTTTTTTGATTGCATATCACACTCAAGTTCTTGCCTTTTCTGCCCCCACAATACCTTCCCTTCATCTCAAGAAATTTACCAACCGGACTACGGGTCTTTCCCCACCTTATCCAATCTCCTAAGATTTTCCAACAAGACTGTTTTTTCAAAGCCCAAAAGAAATGGGCGTGAAATTGTACGTCCATTTTTCATACAGTTTAAACCCAGGGAGGTACTCTTGAAACGCTATCTTATTTCATGTTTATTGCTGTCCCTGTGCTTCTTCCTCTTGCAGACCATGCAGATTAAAGCACAGGAGCGCATCCAAGAAATTACTCTCGACGAGGCCATCCAACTCTTGTTAACTAACAACCTTGAACTTCAGGAAAATAAGTTGGAGATCGAGAAGGCTCGTGGCCATAGAACGACAGCGAGTCTATGGTCAAACCCGACTTTTTCCTTCTATCGGGAAGATTTGTCTACCGGAAGTCTGGACTATGCCGAAGTCATCTTTGGCCTGGACTACCAGTTCGATCTTTCCGGGCAACGCGGACTGCGAAAGAGAGCGGCCCAATTTGCCCTGAGTGCTGCCGGATCCCAATTCGATCACGAGCAAAACATGATGATTTTTGAAGTGAAACGAGTTTACCTGATGACGGTTTTTGCCAAAAAGAGATTGGTCCTGCTCAAACAGACAGCGGAGGTCTTCAAAAAGGCGGCGTTGACCGGGACGGATCGTTTTGAAGAGGGCGATATTTCGGGCTTCGATCATATTCGGCTGCGGGTGGAACGGACTCGCTACCAAAGCGAGTTGGCCTACGCTCAGATCGAATACGACAACGTCAAAAGGGAGTTGGGGGTTCTCATCGGCCCGCCGGATGTGACCGTTGAGTATGAACCCAGAGAGGGTCTCACCTACCTTCCCCTCCACCTCACACTCGAGCAATTGCTGAACAAAGCGAGACAGCATCGGCCCGATCTCAAGCGGATAGAACATCTCCTGCGAAGTTCCCGGGAAACGCTCCGTTTGACCAAGCGCGAACGCTACCCTCTGTTCAATCTCTCTGCGGGCTACAAGCGACAGAGAGACGATTTCAAAGGCCCTGTGTTCGGAGTGAACCTCTCCCTGCCGCTCTTCGACCGCAATCAGGGCCGGGTCACCACCAACCGGGCGGAATTGCTTCAACAGCAGAGACGGAGAACATATCTCGAAAAGCAGACCGAGATGGAGGTGGTAAACGCATTTACGAAGGTTCAGAGGCTGGACTCGCAGTTGAAACGTTTGGATGAGGAGCTTCTGCTCGATGCCGAACAAATCTTGGAGATCGCCCAGTTCTCGTACAAAGAGGGCCACATGTCGCTTTTGGAGCTTCTGGATGCGGCCCGCTCCCACTATGAGTCGCAACTGGCGTATTATCAACTACTCTCCAATTACAGGCTGGCGCTATTTGAGTTGGAGAAAGCCACCGGAACTACTTTAGAAAATTGAAAAATAAGGAGGATACAATGAAGGGGATAAAAAACACTGCTCTGTTCTTTCTCTTCGTCTCGTTTTTCATCGGATGCACGCAGACGCAGGGGGTGAAAGAGCAGCATGAGCGTCCCACCCTGTCAGTCACACTCT
>JBHIER010000627.1:0-1838 GCA_046760705.1 bacterium | reverse complement strand
CCGGATTGTCCAAACCAAAAAAATCTGCTGGAGCACCGATGAGGATATCATCGTAGCCGTCCCCATTGATGTCTCCAGCCGAAACCGGTTCACCTGAAGCTGATCCCTCGATTATCCCAATAAATGAGGCATCGGCCTCTGACAGAGGGGTCCGCATCTGCCAGCCATTAGGTTGCCCAAAAATGAGATAGGTCTGCCCAACAAACTCCTTGTCCCTCCAACTCATGGTTGCAGCACCGATGAGGATATCATCGTACCCATCACCATCAATATCGCCAACAATAGAGAAACTTGCACCATCGTATTCACTTTCACCAACGAAGGAAGCATCGGCTTCCGACACCGGAGTCCGCATCTGCCAACCATCAGATCGGCCAAAGATGAGGTAGACCTGACCGGCAACGGATGCGCTGTAGTCGCTTTCACGAGCACCAATCAGAATGTCATCGTAGTCGTCTCCGTTGACATCACCAATCAAAGAAACAGAGTAGCCTAATACCTCACCTTCATTTTCTCCGACAAAAGAGGCCTGAACTTGGCTCAAGCTGATTCGGTTGATAGCCAAGCTAAAATCGGAAAAGCAAAACATCACAACAATCGCAACGATCAAGGTAAACTCATATCTTCTCATTATTACCGCATTACCGCCATGATGAGAAAAATCACCCCTATTAGAGATAATCACATTCTTACTTTTGCCACTGGCCATAACAGAGTTTCTCCTCCTTTATTTAAGGCCAACTTGTCTCATAAGAGGACGGGCTGAGCAATGACATCACCCAGCCCATCCCTTACCTCATCCACACTCTACCAACAATAGAGTATTTCCGGGTCGCAGGTGCCACCCCTACAACGACAACAGCTGTCCCCCACCGGACTACCAGTACCCCCACATTGCTCATAGCAAAGTGTTGGACAGTCAACAGCATAAGCCGGCGCCGCGTTCAATTCGATGAGGCCCATAATGATGGCCATTAAGACCACCACTGCAACGATACCACCTGCCAAGATTTTCATCTTCTTCCCTCCCTTAATAAAAAGGTTTGGACACTTCATGTCAAGTCAAACTTGACATCACGGAGTTAGTGGGGAATCCTCCAAACCACTACGCTCCTTTCTTCCCCAGAATGAGACGGACTTCGTTCGGTTGTTTTTAGGCTCACATACTCTCAGGATCCTCCACCCGCCAATCGCTGTTCCAATCTCCCTGTCTCGTTATGGGGAACGGCTCCCGCCTCGACATAGGCAACCCTTCCTTTCCGGTCTATCAGAACCCTCTGCGGGACGCTGTCACATTTGTACATCTCCTTCACCTCACCCACAGGATCTATGGCTACCTCGAACTCTAAAGCGTATGAGTTCATGAAACTTTCGGTTTCCTCAGGGTCAGTCTGGGTTATCCCCAGGACATGAAGCGTGTCGCTCTCAAGGGCTGCCAGTCTCTTCCAGTTGGGAATGTCCTTCAAGCACCCAGGACACTCAGTGGAGAAGAATATCAGGAGCAGGTGCATTCCCTCGTAGTCGGACAGGCTGACGGTCTCTCCAAAGAGGTTGCTGAGATCAAATGCTGGGGCGGGGGACCTGATCTCTATGGCTTCTATCCGAGGACGACGCAACTTCTCAATTTGAGCCCTCTGGGCGCGATTTTGTCTGACCAGAAAGAGCATCTCAACAGCCATGATGAGGGAAATGGCACCCATCAGGCCCCCGATGATCAGGTTCTTGATCTTTCCACCTTCCATGGCATCTTGCCTGCTCAGAGTTTGTGCTGTCGATCAATCTCCTGGTTTGGCCCTCTGTGGCTTGGGTCAATCAACTTTGCTGGGAGAGATTGCATC
>JBHIER010000626.1:0-1845 GCA_046760705.1 bacterium | reverse complement strand
ACGCCCAGAATAGTGATGGACTCGTGGATCACGCTGAGGTCTCTCTTTCAGGGGCAAGGGACCAGTACAGCCGGCGGAAAGGCGCTTACATTATAGCATCTTTCAATCCGCTTTTCAAGACCCTTCACTCACAAAAATAGGCTGCTGCGATGGGCGATCGCAGCAGCCCCATACGGCGGGGAAAATACTCACGGCGGTACCACCAACTGAGTCTTCTATCCCCTACTCATTGAAAGAGCGGAAGCGACGGGATTCGAACCCGCGATCTCCGGCTTGACAGGCCGGCATGTTAGGCCACTACACCACGCCTCCACTGGTTAGTATCTTATCACAAAACTCGCCTCCCGTCAAGCTGATGTGAATCGAAAGTTCAACGATCTTGGGCTCTTTAGTACAACCATGCACGAGTTCGCTCCGAGTTCTGTTCTGCGGAGGAGGCATCCCCGGATGCCGAAGCAGGTCTCAAAAGCGTCGTTCGCATCCAGGGATGCTCACTCCTCGGTCTGCAAAACTCGGAACGAATTAACGGAAGGCTGTACTAAAAGCTCCAGAATTCGAGATTTCGTAGGAGATAGAAAGATGCGTGTCGTCATTACTGGTAGCAAAGGGCAGTTAGGACGAGCTCTGCTGGAAATATCCGATAAATTCTCCCCGTCCGCTGTACTGCCCATTGACCTGCCTGAGCACGATTTCACCGAGGATTCGACCCTTCAGGCCATGGTTGATTTCGCGCCAGAGATGGTCATCCACTGCGGGGCCTTCACCCACGTGGATGGATGTGAGACCGACCCCGATACGGCCTACTGGGTGAATGCCCTGGGAACGCAGAACGTGGCTCTGGCCTGCCAAACCTGTGGGGCGACCATGCTGTACGTCAGCACCAACGAGGTCTTTGATGGAACAAAAAAAGAACCGTATCTAGAGTTCGATCCACCCAACCCCATCGGGGTCTACGGCAAATCCAAGTTGGCCGGTGAGATGTACGTGCGCGCTCTCTTGGACAGGTTCTACATTGTCAGGACGGCCTGGCTTTACGCGAGGGGCGGCAACAATTTTGTAACCAAAATAATTAAGGCCGCTGATGAGCGGGGGGCATTGCAGGTGGTCACCGACGAGGTCAGTTCCCCCACTTACGCGCCCGACCTGGCGGCGGCCATCGTCCAACTGATCCAGACAGGACGCTATGGCATCTACCATTTCACCAACGAGGGCGCTTGCTCCCGCTACGAGTTCGCCCTGAAGATCCTGGAACTCTCAGGCCGGGACCACATCCCCGTCACCCCCATCACCTCGAATCAATACGAGCGCGTTGCCCAACCTCCTCTCTATGCAGTGATCCGCAACTACTGTGGGGCCACAGCCCTGGGCATCACCCTGCGGCCGTGGGAGGAGGCGCTACAAGAGTACTTTGCCGATGAATAGTTTTCTTGTTTCTGTGATCATCCCCAACTGGAACGGGGCACGCTATCTGCCCACCTGTCTTGACTCCCTGCGCCGCCAGACCTATCCCCACTTTGAGGTCATCGTCGCCGACAACGCCTCCACCGACGAGTCTGTCGCTCTCATCGAGCGAGACTATCCCGAGGTGATCTTGGTGCAGCTCCCCACGAATCGAGGCTTTGCTGGCGCGGTGAACGCAGGCATCCGCCGCGCCCAGGGCCAGATTGTCGCCCTCCTCAACAACGACACTGAGACTGATCCGAACTGGCTGGCTGAAATCGTGCGGGCCTTTGCTGAGCATCCCCATGTCGGCCTGGTGGCTTCCAAGATGCTCCTCTTTGACCGGCGAAACGTCTTTCATACGGCCGGTGATTTCTATCGTGTGGACGGCGTCCCTGGCAACCG
>JBHIER010000625.1:0-1845 GCA_046760705.1 bacterium | reverse complement strand
TCACCAAAGAAGATAAAACAATTATGTAACCTTATATAATGCGTCTCTATTAGTTGTCTCTTCCTCCTTCCCCTATCTCAATGAACCATTTTGTCTTTCTCCCGAATCGATACAAAAACCGTGTTAGGTATCATCGGAATCGCCTATAGGGAAGAATCTCTAGGGCGAGAGATTAGACCAGGAAATCCCAGAGGTGACCGCCTTCTACGACCTGCTCCGGGTGGAATTCGAGGTCCACGGTAGTTGCGATTTTGCAACAGTCGTTTTGCAACTGTTGCATAAATAAAACATAATTCTATTCCCGATCTAACCTCCACCAGTTCCTAAGGATTTAAAACATCAACTTCTTTTGCTCAGAGACGACATTCATCGATATGGCACGTTCCATGCTCTGGGCCACTAATGTAGGAGCGCAGGAGCGGTCATGAACGTAGCGATCCCACTGTTCGGCTCGAGGATCTCTCCGAGATTCGATTTCTGCCAGGAAATACTCATTGTCAGTGTGGAAGAAGATCGAATCATTGACAGAAAGGTAGTTTCAGTTTCGAGTTTGACGCCCATCCAGAGGATCGCCGAGCTGTGTAACCGAAACGTGAAGGTAGTTATCTGCGGAGGGATTAGCGGTTTCCTTTATAACCATCTAAAAAACAATGGGATCTCAGTGGTCTACGACGTAATGGGAGAAGCCGAAGAAGCGCTCAGCCGATATCTGGCCGGACATCTCGAGCCTCGAACCTTTTGCCAAGGCCAACGGAGGAGGGCCTGCAGAAAGGGGACTCGACTGCCCTGGCAGCTCTTTGGATCTAGCCAAAATAGAGTTGGCCCCGAAAAGGAGGAAGAAGAATGACGAGAATAGCATTTGCCTGTGAAGACGATACGGACCTTGAAAGTGAATTAAATGCTCACTTCGGACGCTGCCCTTACTACACTGTTGTAGAAGTCGCAGGGAGTGAGATCGTAAAGTCGGAGGTTGTGAAAAACCCCTATTTCAATAATCACCAGCCCGGGGTGATTCCGAATTTTATCAGGTCTCAGAACGTCAATGTCATGATTGCGGGGGGGATGGGGCCGAGAGCCATTGATTTGTTCAACCAGTTCGGAATTGAGGTTGCGACGGGCGTCCAGGGCAAGGTGAAAGACGTGACGGCCGCTTACTTGAATGGCCGGATATCTGGAGTGTTCCCCTGTGACCACGGCGACCGTTAACAGGAAATACGTCGTCAGTTGGCGACTGAGAACAGCAGGATGCCAAGGAGGTAATTGCTATGCCATACGGAAGAGGATGTGGTTTCAGATGGTCGTCTCCTAGCTGGCCCCATGTTGGACTTGGGAGAGGGGGATTGCCAAGATGCTGGGCCTATGGGCCCTATCCCCGTGAAGCCGCTTTTGCTCCGAGATTTTCTGGATACACTCCCTTGTACCGCCCGGCCACGGCACCCAGGTTTCGTTGGCCCGTATCACCCGAGGAGGAAAAGCAGATACTCCAGGAACAGGTTGCGGTTCTCAAGAGCCAACTCGAAGAGATCACCAAGCGAATTGAAGAACTGGAGCAGAAACCGGAGGAGAAAAGCTGATGAAGGCAGCCGTGTCGGCCTCGGGGAAGACCTTGGATTCACAGGTGGACCCGAGGTTTGGCAGATGTGCATATTTTGTATTTGTCGATCCCGACTCCCTGGAGTTTGAGGCTTTCACAAGTGAAAGTGCCATGGCTTCGGGTGGAGCCAGCATCCAGGCTGCGCAGTTCGTGGCCACGCGGGGTGCAGAAGTCGTTATTACCGGGCACCTTGGGCCCAATGCGATGACGACTCTCAAGGCCGCAGACATCAAGATCTATATGGCCACAAC
>JBHIER010000624.1:0-1883 GCA_046760705.1 bacterium | reverse complement strand
TTTTCAACAACGTTATATTATAAGAGACCAAAAGGTTATACCCCAGAGGGTAAAACAGAAAAAAAATATTACCAGTCTACCAAAAAAAGAAACCTCCTGTTAAGAAATAAGGTAAACAATAACCAAAATCCCTTAACGAGGAGGTTTCCCATGAATGAGAAGAATCATAGCAGACTTGAGGAGTTTCGTCAATTGCAAAAGGAGATCCGAGGTTCGGAGGAGCACCTGATCGTAGGGATCGATGTGGCCAAGGAGAGTCACAAAGCCTTTTTCGGCACGGCCACGGGAAAGACCCTTTTCAGGCGGCTGGTCTTTGGGAATGACCGGGAGGGTTTTGAGAGGCTGCTTCTGCAGGCAGAGGCAATGCGGGTTCAGCATGGACTTGAGAAGGTGGTTTTTGGCCTGGAGCCCACGGCCAACTATCATAAGCCCTTGGGGGAGTATTTGATCACCGATGGGAACGGTGTGGTGTTGGTCTCCGCGAAGTCGGTCAAGAGGAATCGGGAGTTGCTGGATGGGCGCTGGGACAAGCATGACACCAAGGATTCAGCCAATGTGGCGGATCTGATCTCCCAGGGCAAGTGTTTGTATTATGAACATCCCGAGTTGAGACTGAGGCAGCTGAGGGGCCTGCTATCGCTCAAGAGGCGATTAAAGAGGCAGGAGCATGGTCTGAGGGTCCGTATCCGAAACCACCTTGTGGCCCAGTATTTTCCTGAGTTTGATCGATACTTCGGCCGATCTGAGTCTGAGAGTCTGGCAATCGTCAGGTGGTGTCTGGACCCTTCAGTGATATCAGCTTTAGCATATGATGAGTTTGTTCGTCTGGTGGCCCCTGGTAGAAGGGCCCTACGGCAGCAGGAGCGCCTGCGGGCGATTTGGCAAAAGGCCTCTGTCTCTATTGGGTGCGAGGTGGGCGAGGCGGTGGGATTTGAGGCAAAGCTGATGGTAGAGGGGTTGCGACAGATCAGAGAGGCCCTTGGAGCTACCGGGGCGAAGATCACGGGGATCTGTCGTGGGTTTCCGGAATATGAGTACCTTCTGACGATCCCTGGCTATGGGCCTGATGTCTCTTCCAAGGTCCTCGGTGCTATAGGCGATCCCTTTCGTTTCACCAGGGGCAAGCAGGTCTTGAAGATGGCGGGCTTGGATCTGGTTGCTGAGCGCAGTGGGAAGAGATCAGATGGTGTTGTGCCGGTCATCTCCAAAAATGGCAAGGCCGATCTTCGCTATGCCCTGTATCAAGCGGCACTGATTGCATCGAGCAAAAATCGCCACTTTATCAGGTGGTTCACCAATAAAGTTCGTGGCAGGCAGCGGGAGAAGGGGATTAAGGTGAAGATGAGGGTGAAGCTTTCTGCCAAGCTGCTGATCATTGCGTGGACCTTGATGAAGAACAAGGAGCCATTTAATCCTGATTGTCTCAGGATAGAGTAGGTGATTTTGTTTCGGCGAGAGAGCCCGTGCAACAACGTTGAGGCCTTTATAGGGACCTCATAGGGGACAATATCCAGGGCCTCTCACTGAATCTCGTAACCTGGATAAGGCATGATGGGTAGCCGCCTTTGTGCTGCATACCGGATAACGGGTAACGATGAGATACGGAGTGAGTTTATCCTGAGCTTGACGAAGGACAGTAAGTGAGAGACTCGCCGAACAAACCAGCGAGCATCCGTGAAAGGATTCTTTGTGGATATGTTTGGTCAAAACAAGGGGTGTTATCTAACATGTTGTAATTATTACTATTTCTTAATTGTTCATTTTTTTCTTGACAGGGGGAATATAGCATGTCCCCAAAGATCCGATAATTGCAAGGAATTGAAGGATCTGCCCCTGTCGGCTTGCCCCAGCCTCCGGCTGTGGCTGTGCCCTCGCCTTCGCTC
>JBHIER010000623.1:0-1887 GCA_046760705.1 bacterium | reverse complement strand
AGGAGGGCCGGCAGTTTCTCCTCGAAGCAGTCTCGTGCCTCTTCGGAAACAAGCTGGGTTCTGCCCCTGATGACTGTAAGCGGAGTGAGGAGATTATGGGCGATCCCCTGGGCCAACCGCCCAATAGCCGAGAGCTTCTCGGCCTGTATAAGTTGTATTTGCAGTTGCTTTTGCAGAGTGATGTCCTGGACGATTTGTACCAGCCTAACTACATTGCCCTCCAGGTCCCGCAAGGGATAGCTAGACAAAAGCAGATCTTTTTCCAGCGTAGGCTCCCTCACCTCGACGGTTTGAGGCTCTGCCGTCCGCATCGTCTCAACCTTAGGGCAGTAGTTGGGAGGTTCATCCCGATTGTGTAAGACCCGGTAGCATTTCTGGCCGATGAGCTTGGCTGGTGTAGTGCCCAACATCTTGGCAAAGGCGACGTTTGTCCGGAGGATGGTGAATTCTTCGTCCAGCATGAAGATGCCTTCGGTGATAGCGTCGAAGATCTCCTCCCACTCCCTTTTGGCACGAACCACGTTTTGGAACGTCTGCGCGTTCTCAATGGCCGTCCCGATCTGCTGGCCAACGGTCACTAGCAAGTTGACCTCTCCTGAGGTCGGAGGGCGGCCTCGGCTGAAGGCATTCATGATCCCCAAAAGTTTCCCGTTGGCGCTCAGAGGCACGCTGATGTAGGAGTGAAATCCTTCTCTATCCCGCAGGAACCTACCAAGTCGAGGATATTTGGAGATTTCCTGTACCACGATGAGGCTTTCCAGCTCAGGGGTCACCGCCGGGAAATCGTATCCGACTTTCATGGTGATCAACTCCTGGGCGAATTGGCCTCCCATTCCCCGCTGAGCTTTCAACACGAACTCGCCTCTGGCCTCATTTAACATGAAGATGAACCCTGTCTCTACTCCGATCGAGGACAATGCAATATCCAGGGCCCGCTCCAGGATCTCCTGCAGATCGAGGGATAGGTTGACTTCGACGCTGATCTTGTTGAGAGCGACAAGTTCCTCCTCTCTGGACAGCAGCGCATTATTGACTTCCTCCAGTTCGGCAATCTTCTCCTCCAGACTGTCAATCAATGCCTCTTTCTCCATCCTCCCTCCTCGATTCACCAAACCGCTTAGCTGGGACGGCGTACATCCTCTGTTGACATCCAAGTTGCTCGCGACTCTTCATCTCTCACTCGAAACTCAAATCCTTTCTGTTTGAAAAGTTTCAAACAAGCACCTACCACCCCAGGATCATAAAGGACACCCCTATTCTGTGAGATTTCCTCCAATGCCTTATATATGCCAAGGGCTGGTCTGTAAGGTTGGTGAGAGGTCATAGCGTCAACGACATCAGCCACACCCAGAATTCTTGCTTCCAGCATAATCCCTTCACCCGATAGCCCTTGAGGATACCCAGAACCATCTAGCCTTTCGTGATGTTGAAGCACGATTTCGGCCACCGGCCAGGGGAATTCTACGGTCTTCAATATGTCGTAACCGATTCGGGGGTGGGCCTTGATAATACTGTATTCAAATTCGGTTAGCCCATCGGGATTACTGAGAATTTCAAAAGGCACATTTATCTTGCCGATGTCATGAATCAGCCCAGCCACACGAATCCCTTCGATCTGCTCCTCGGAAAGGCCCATCTCTTCGGCGATGGCACAGGCCAGTTGTGTTACTCGTCGTTGATGACCGGCCGTATAGGGATTCCTCGTCTTGATTGCCGATGCCAGGGCATTAACCACTTCATCGAAGGTTCTTCGCAATCTCTCGAGACTTCGTTGAAGCTCCTCCTCCACCTGCTTGTGTTCGGTGATGTCGGTGAAGACAGCCAGGGTGCCAGCGAAGCGACCATTTTCGATCCGGGGGCTGCCGCTGACCAGGACGGGAACCAGCG
>JBHIER010000622.1:0-1896 GCA_046760705.1 bacterium | reverse complement strand
TCGAACTTCGTATTTCGTGTTTCGAATTTCAACGCAACATGGTTCGATTCCGACGATAAAACTTGACCTAAATTCCTGAACATGTCAGGAACAGGTTTTAAGATCTTGCCTTATGAAGAAGGCTAGAGGTCTTCGCCATAGAAAAAATCTTGCCCCACTTAGCAGAATAACATATATTGACGATCATGAAGATCGGCAGTGTCCACATTGATGGGAGAGTCTTTCTGGCCCCTTTGGCCGGCATCACCGATACTGCTTTTCGATTGTTGTGCCGACAATTTGGAGCGGCCCTTGTCTTCACCGAGATGATCAGTGCTGACGGTCTGGTGCGCGGGAACACGAACACACTCCGTTATCTCTTCTTCAACCAATCGGAACGGCCCATTGCCATTCAGATCTTTGGCTCGGATCCCGAGACGATGGCCGAAGGATCGAAGAGTGCTGCCCGGCAGCAACCCGACCTCATCGATCTCAACCTCGCCTGTCCGGTGAGAAAGGTGGTCAAGCGCATGGCCGGAGCTGCCCTGTTGCGTGATCTGCGGCTCATCGAGAAGGTATGTCGGGCCGTGGTCCAGGCTGTGGATCTGCCGGTCACCGTCAAAATCCGCAGTGGATGGAGCAGCGACTCCATTGTGGCTGTGGACGTGGCCCGGATAGCCCAGGAGTGCGGCATATCGGCTGTCACCGTCCACCCCAGAACCCAGAAGATGCAATTTTCAGGAAAGGCGGATTGGCAACTCATTGCCCGGGTAAAGGAGGCAGTCTCCATTCCCGTGGTCGGATCTGGCGACGTCACATCCCCTCTGGACGCCGAAGAGATGCTCGCCCAGACCCGGTGCGACGCGGTGATGATCGGACGGGCGAGCTTAGGCCAACCGTGGATCTTCCAACAGATCACCCACTACTTAGAGAAGGCAGAGCTGCTCCCGCAGCCCACGCTTCGGGAGAGGCTCGATATCGTCTTTCGACACACCCGCTCGGCGGTCAAAGAGAAGGGCGAGTTCATCGGGGTCAAGACGATGCGAAAGCACCTCGTATGGTACACGAGGGGCTTACCCGGAGGTGCCCAGTTGCGGGCAAGAATTCTTCGCGTCGAAACGGTTCAGGAGATCGAAGATCTGTTTCAGGACTACTTGGCACAGATGCAACCGGGGGTGGCCGTATGAATCGGGAGACGGTTCAGGAGGTGTTGGAGAAGGTCAAGGCTGGGGCCTTGGATGTGGATGAGGCCCTGGAACACCTGCGCTCTCTCCCCTTCGAGGAGATGGGCTTTGCCACCATCGACCACCACCGGGCCCTCCGCAGAGGGTTCCCGGAGGTGATCTTCTGCCAGGGCAAGCGGGTGGACCAGATCGTCTCTATTGCCGAGCGGATCACCTCCTCCGGCTCGGACCTTCTGGCCACCAGAGCGAGTCGTGAGGTCTACGAAGCGGTTCGAGAGAGGGTTCCGAACGTAGAATACAACGAGCTGGCCAGAACAATCACCCTCATCAGAGGGAGAGGCCGTGCCGCCGGAGCTAAGACGCGGGGGACACTCCTGGTCATTTCCGCAGGCACATCGGACGTGCCTGTGGCCGAAGAGGCAGCCGTGACCGCCGAGGTCCTCGGCAATCGGGTTGAGCGTATCTTCGATGTCGGGGTAGCCGGCATCCATCGCCTCTTCGCCCACAGGGAGAAGATCGAAGCGGCCAGCGTCATCATCGTTGTGGCTGGCATGGAGGGGGCCCTGGCCAGCGTCGTCGGCGGTCTGGTGGACAAACCGGTCATCGCCGTGCCCACCAGCGTCGGTTACGGGGCAAGCTTTCAGGGGCTGGCCGCGCTCCTAGGAATGCTCAACAGTTGCACCGCTGGCGTCACTGTGGTCAATATCGATAACGGATTCGGAGCCGGTTACGC
>JBHIER010000621.1:0-1900 GCA_046760705.1 bacterium | reverse complement strand
AAGTTGAGTGGCCTCGGTTCGTTTGCCATTGATCAGGATGACAGCGTTGGACTTAAGCTGAGAGATCATATGAGAGCCACCCTTACGGCAAACCCTGACCAATGGCTTTGCCCAATACCAGCCGTCGGCCAGCACGTAGAGCTTACAAGAGACGGGAAGCTCAAGATCTCTAACCATCCTTTGCGCAATCGCTATTCTGGTGTAGAACCGACCGCATCTCTCGATGCCCTTGTGGTGATAGAGCCTAGCCCAAAGGGGCAGGAGAAAGTCTCTGTAAAGCAAGGCCGAAAGATCCACTGGTGGCCAAAGACATTGGCCACATTCTGAGCATGGTCCTCGTGCCAGGAGCAACCGGGGATTTTTTTTCCACTCTTTTTGGCGATCGTATCATCGATAATGAGAAAGACCACGCAACGGGCTTTGATTCGGAGGGTCTTGAAGAACCGGCCCAAGGCGATCTCCACCAGCCTGTCCTGAGTCCACGTGTTCTTGCCGAGGAATCGGGTGAAGCTTGAAAGAGATCTCCAGATAGAGCAACGGCTGAGCGATTGGACCATGGAGGCTGTGTGCGTTTCTTTACCCAACTGGATGAAACCGACGATGAAAGAGCAAAAGATCCTGAAAGAGGGTCTTGAAAAAACGTCCGAGAACCAAGACAATATGAGACGAATATCTTCTCTGGCATTTTGGTATTCCATGGGCTGTCCTCCTTGAGCTGGCCCAAAACCAGCTGATTTGATTAACCTTTCAAAGGAGGATAGCCTTTTTCATGGGCTCAGTCAAAAGTGCAAGACTTCAGTGAGTAAGAAAAACCTTGCCCCACTTAGTCAAAAAAGAGCTTCACGAAATTACAGCCGACAACCTCGTCCCTCCTTACCTGGACTACGAGTATTTTAAGGATTGTGACCAACTCCCGTTCCGTTATCAAGCCGACGAATTCGATATGGTGAATGCCTGGTGGCTGATTGAAGCCGCCACTCTGGCGTATGCGGAGCTTGAATTTGTCACAGAACAACTTACGCAAAATGCGAGCTTTCAACAAGTAGAGTATTTCAGTGGCAAGGCCGCTCAGTGTTACGTTGCCGCAAATCATGAATTTGCCATTGTCATCTTCAGAGGTTCTGAAGTCCGGTTGCGAGAGGGAGATTCGGACCGCGGTTACATCTTTGCGGATTGGATGGCAAATTTCAATTTTTTACCGGAAAAATGGGCCCGGGGCGGTAGTGTGCACAGAGGGTTTAAGGCCGCACTGCAGGAAGTATGGCCTGAACTTGAAATATACATATCGAACTTGCAACAAAACAATCGGAGGATCTGGCTTACAGGTCACAGTCTGGGCGCTGCTCTGGCAACCCTGGCGGCCGACCTCTCCGGCAGCGTTCAGGGGTTATACACCTATGGTTCTCCCCGTGTGGGCGACCTGAACTTCAAAAAAAACTTCAATGTCCCTGCCTATCGTTTCGTCAACAACGCTGATATTGTAACCAAAGTTCCACCCGCCGGTATGTACTGCCATGTCGGAGAAGTGAAATATATTGATGATGAGGGGATTATTCATGACGATATTAATCGTCCGGAAAGGTGGACCGAGGAAATCCAGGGCCAATTCAAAAATATATTCGACGCCGGCGGCCGGACTGGAAAAAACTTCACCCGAGTGCTGCTCGAACCCATCATCGATCATGTCCCCACGCGCTATGCGATACAGATCTGGAACAACATTGTGGGGATAAGTGAATATGTCCCGCAGAAATGACTTATCCATTGATCGTGCAGCGCAAAGCCCGCATAGATGCTTTCGGTGCCTTGTATCAGTTCTCATGCGCTTTGGAAAAGGGTGGCCAGTCCGAGCCCCTTCCAGGAGGTGGCTCCCAACCTCGCCGTCAAGGAAGTCATCCAC
>JBHIER010000620.1:0-1906 GCA_046760705.1 bacterium | reverse complement strand
TGTGCACATCGGTTTGCACTGCCACGAATTCGCCCATCTTTTGGGTTTGGGGGATTTGTATAGGAGTATCTATCCAGTATATCATTGGGCTTTGATGGGTTACGGATGTGATAATGGCCCGGAGGAGAGAGGTAGTTGTCCGGCACCGATATGTCCAGAGAACAGGTATCGCCTGGCTAATGGCAACAGTTGGCTGAATTACGAAGAGATTATGAGTAATGAAGTGGGCAAAGATATAGCCTACAGCGGTCACAACTCCATAGTTTACAGAAGAGAGCTCGATACACCAGTTGAGACGACAGAACCACTTGGGACGACAGAGTATGAGCGCTTTTGGGTGGAGAATAGACAGTTGTCGGGGCAGAATTTCAACCGATACCTTCCTGGGCATGATAACCCCAATCCAGAAGAGAAAGGAGGGCTCTTAATCTGGCACGTGTGGAAATGGATGGATCAACTAATCGATGTCAGTGGGGAGGGGTTTCTCATTTTGCTGTCAATAACATCAGTGGAAGTGGGGACATCATGACGGCCGATCTGTACGCCTGTTATCACGATGTTGATGGGAATGGCGCGATGAATGTTCTTGATGCATTGCTTGTTGTAAATTACATCCTGGAAATTGAGACATTGACACCTGAACAGAGGGATATTGCTGACGTAAGTGGCGATGGCGACATAAATGTCATCGATGTTCAGGGTATTGTGAAAGCCATCCTCGGCTCATGTCCGGAGGAATCAGCCACGTATCCCGATGGGGCGACCGTTACTTTTATGAACTTCGGTGACAGGTATGAGGTTTGGCTTGAAAACTCGATGAATGTCTCAGGGGTCCAGTTGCATATCTCTTGCACATCACCGTTCGGCTCTGTCCAGAAGACTGCGCGGAGCAGCTCCCTCGATTCGGCCTCTCACGATATGTCAGACTCTGTCAAGGTTGTTCTTTACGGTCCAAATGGTGAGGCTATCGCACCAGATCCGGACAATGGCTCGATTCTGAATCTCTTCTTTTCAGGAGGAGGCAACCCTAACCTGACAAAGGTAGTTCTAAGCACTCCGGATGCTGAAGATATTCCGGTGACCATCAACCATGAATGTGGCAGTCTGGGCTTGGTCAAAGGGTCCGTTAAAGACGGCTCCTCCCAGGGCCCAATCTCCAATGCTCTGGTCAAGCTCTATATCTCAGATGGGTCATATGCTGGCCATTCGGACTACAGTGACGGCAACGGCTATTTTGAGATGGGCAGCGTCGACCCAGGGGACTATTACCTGATGGTCACCAAGACAGGGTATACCAACAAGCGCGATCCATCCTCGGGCAGCTTCACCGTCGACTGCGCTGAGACGGAAAGCAGAGGGACCATCTACCTCAATTGCAGCCCAGGCAAAGTGAAGGGCTATGTCGAGGACAGTCAAACAGGAAGCGGCATTTACAATGCTTTAGCCAAACTCTACACCTCAGGCGGGTCGTACACCGGGAAATACGACTACACCAGCTCGAGCGGTTACTTCCAGATAAACAGTGTCTCCAGCGGGAACTACTATCTGAGGGTCAGCAAGAGTGATTATGATACCGAGAGAGAGCCCAGCAGTGGAAGCTTCAATGTCGCCTGCGGTGAGACTGAGAATAGGGGAACAATCTACTTGGATCCATCCTGCCAAGTGCCTGCAACACCGACGGGATTGGCTGGATCGACCAGTAATGGTCATCCCCACATCAGTTGGAACAGTGTGGATGGGGCCACCAGTTACAGAGTATACAAGAGCCTGAACGATGGGCCTTACGATTTCCTGGCTTCCACAACCACTACGTCATATACAGATGAGGGTTTCAACACTGGCTCTGGGCTTGATGTGGCCAAGTACAAGGTCTCGGCGAAGAACAGTTGCGGTGAATCGGCCATGA
>JBHIER010000619.1:0-1912 GCA_046760705.1 bacterium | reverse complement strand
CAGCCATTCTCCAGCCGACAACCCAAGCGATGTCATCACCGACCGTCAGGAGGGGAATCTCCTGACGGTCCAATCGGGGGATCTTCTCGTCAACAAAGAAGTCCTGCAACTTTTTTGTCCCCTTCATCCCCAGGGGCTGAAACGCATCTCCTCGCCTCCTGGTCCTCACCCTGAGACGCCCGTTCACAGCAGAATTGTCGAAGTACCCGGTCTCTTTGCCCACCCTCTTCAGCTCGGCCCGGACCCCGTCCGCACGTATTCTTTCCGTCACTAAGGCCCCTTCTATTTCAGGGAGCTCTGTTCTTCCTGGAACCACCACCGGGTGGTCGTAACTGACGATGCTCCCCTTTCTGAAGATCAATGCCTCGCCGGTCCGCTCGGCCACCAACTGCCCAGGCAGGTGGACGATCCGCCCGGCCCCTTCCGAGTCGAGTCCGTCCAGAAGCATCTGAACGTGTGAGTACAAGACGCCCTGGAGATCGCCCTTCAGAATTCGGATCGCATGGCGGATGATCCGCCTCCGCAATCCTAAATGATACATCAATAGAGCCTGAACATCAAGGATTATTTTTCTTCTCCCCGCCCTTTTGACCAGAGCGGGGAGTGCCCTCTTCACCTCTTCTCCGAAGAAATCCTCCTCCTGTTCCATGAGATCGGCCAGTTGTCCGAGATGAAGGATGAGGTGAGGGTTGTACTCCTTCTTCAAAAGGGGGAGCAGCTCATTGCGGATTCTGTTCCGAAGGTGGCGGCTGTCCAGGTTCGAAGCGTCGCGCCGCGGAGAGAGGCCCTGCTCTTTCAGGTACTCCTCGATCTGGTCTCTGGTCACCTCGATCAGGGGCCGGACGACGAATCCTTCTCGAACTGGGGGGAGTCCTCGCAGGCCGGTGGGCCCGGCACCGCGCAGAAGCCACATCATGACCGTTTCAGCCCGGTCGTCGGCGTTGTGCCCTGTGGCAATCTTTGCGGCTCCAACCACCTCTGCGACCTCTCGAAGAAAAGCATACCGAACCTCCCTGGCCCTCCCCTCAATGGAGCCGCCCCCGGCTCTGACCATCTGGGCCACGTCCGTGACATCGACGGTCAGAGGAAGGTTCAATCTCTGGGCGAAGAGGGAGACGGACTCGCTGTCCTTTTTCGACTCTTGGCCTCGAAGACCATGATCGAGGTGGGCCACGTGCAGTCGGAGGTTCCAATCGGTCTGCAGCCGCCAGAGGAGATGGAGCAGGGCCACGGAGTCAGGCCCTCCGGAGACGGCTACAACGACCGTCTCCCCCTTCTCAAACATCCGATAGCGCTTTATGGTCGCGCTGACTCTGTCGATAAGATCCAAACCTGTGCTCCAGGAACCGGAGACTCAAAAGTCCTGAGGTCTCCCATCAGCCGCAGAGACAGTGCCTGCCTGTGCCTAACACGCAGACAGGCCTCTGTGGCCAATAATCAGGGTAAAATGAAAATGACCTTTCGTCAACAAGCAAGAAAGGTCTCCTCCGATTGAACACTCCACTGCCCGCGCCCTTTGATGACAGGCCCCCTCGGGTGCAGTGCGTCGGATGATACCGCTTCAGAAAGGTAGCGGTGGAGGGATTCGAACCCCCGACCTACGGATTATGATTCCGCTGCTCTAACCAACTGAGCTACACCGCCACATGAGCAATTCATCCGAGAAAATCCACTATCTTATGAGACTGCCAAAGGGCCTGAATCTGGCTCCTGTAGACTAAAATTCGCCCAGAAAGTGGCCATCGGCGTCGGATTCCCTTAGACTATTTCCTGCCTCAACCACGCACTCTAATATATTATAAGTACGTTGCCATGTCAAGAGTTTTGTCAAACTTAGATTGCCATGCGAACATACCTCAAAGGTCGCAAGCCTCGTCTTGGCATCAATGTCCCTGTCTTCCTCATAAACGTT
>JBHIER010000618.1:0-1942 GCA_046760705.1 bacterium | reverse complement strand
AGACCGTGGCAATGGAGAAAGGTTGCCTTCGTAACGGGGCTTGCAAGATGGATAGATGTGTGAATGCAGACGCGGAAAAGGTGACCACTACCAACGAGATGAGGTTTAACAATGCCATTTCGGTGCCGACCATGGACATCCTGGACTTCTATAACATTAAATGGGTTTACAAAAGCAGTTCGGACATCCATAATATGGATGATAAATCTCCCACCGTGGCTTGGTGCGTGTTATATCAGCATGAGACCAAAAATCAGGGTAAGAGGATCAAAAAGGAGAACTAATCAATGAACTGGAAAAATGCGCTCATCATTGCGTTGGCTGTTGTCCTGGCTGGAACAATCGGCTACACACTATATTTTTATTCGAGCCCCTACAAAAGGCTTCAGCGTGAAAATCAGCGGCTCACGGAGGAGTTTGCGACGAGACAAGCTTGGGAATCTAAAACGGGAGAGGAAGTCACCGAATTGAGGAGAACTTTGGAGAAGCAACGCCGTGAGATAAACGTAGCCCGGGATGAATTAATCAAGAAGGAACACCTGGCAAAGGATCTCATGACCAAAACAGAGGGATTGAGAAGTATGATTTTTAAAGTGCAGGGGGAAAAAGAAACCCTTATGGGAGAGGCATCTCAACTGCGAAAGGCATTTGAAAAATCGAAAAGCCATCTCACCGAACTATCTCAGCAGATCGAAAAGCTAAAGGGTGATTATCAACAACAAATGCAAGGCCTGCGGGATCAGATGGTGCAGAAGGACCGTCAGATCCAGTATCTACAGGACGAAAGGGATCGGTTCCGCCAGGCAATCGCGACATGGGAAAGTGATGGAAAATCCCTCACCGAGCACGTCTCTGCACTCAAGAACGAACTGGAGCGGGTGAAGAGCCACATCCAGACGCTCTCTCAGGATTTGGCGGACAAGGAAAAGAAGCTGGAGAGAGCGAATTATAATTATCTGGAGATGGTTAAGCAGCTCAGGGAGCAGATCAAGCAGAAGGAGGTGCTGATCAGTACCCTGGAGGGAAAAACGTCAATTCATTTCTTAGGCAAAATCCTTTTTGAACCAGGGAATGCAAAAATCACACCTCATGGAAGGCAGGTTCTGAAGAATGTAGCTGAAGGGTTAAAAAGGCTTTCAGACACGGAGATCCGTGTGGAAGGACATACGGACAATCAGCCTCTTTCAGAGGCGGCCAGAGCCGTCTACATTGATAACCTAGGCCTCTCGGTAAAGAGGGCAACTGCTGTGGCTCGAATCTTCCGCATGATGGGTGTGGACCCGAGGAATCTCTCTGCGATTGGATTTTCCATGTATAGACCCAGGGCCAGCAACGATACGCCGGATGGACGACAACAGAACCGCCGGGTCGAAATTGTCTTGGCCCCCTTGCGCTGAAAAGTCTTGCTCATAGCAGAGTCCAGAACCTGAATGGCTTCAGCCCTTGAGATATAAATCTTTATAAAAAGGAGGGTATGATATGCTCAAAACAATCGCAAAGAAGCTCTTTGGTGAAGGCCCCTCCGTGCAATCGCCGGAGGGTTTCTTTCTCAATGTTCGCTGTGATACATGCGGCGAGGTATTCAACCTTTTCATCAATAAATCGACAGATCTTGCCCAGAATTTTGACGAACAGGGCGGTGTGAATTACTCATTGAATAAGGAGATTATCGGCGGTGGCTGCAGAAATCTGATCTATGTGAGGATGGAATTCGATGGGGGCAAGAATCTGGTATCAAAACAAATTGGGAACGGAGAGTTTATCGAAGGCGAATAGATCCGTTAATCCCCCCATTGCCAAAAATTGAGGAATCGAATTGACCATGATTTTACCCAAACCTGACAGCTCTCTCCTCTAACACCGTGGTTAGTGGAACTCCTGTTCATTCCGAAATACCATTAGTATTTTTCTGAAAGAGCAGTTCTAACTAATTAATATTATG
>JBHIER010000617.1:0-1951 GCA_046760705.1 bacterium | reverse complement strand
CCTGTTGGGAACCGTCGTAGGAGGGATGCTCATCGCTATGTATCTACCCATGTTCGATCTCATCGGAGCCATAAAGTGAGCAGAGTCGATAGCCCTGGAGGGAACGGGGGAGAGTCCACCCCCCAGTCTGAGGAGTTTATGCGCCGCGTCCGCCGGGCCTCCCTGATCAGGATGATTGGCCTGACCCTGCTGATCGGATCGGTCTATCTGTTCCTGCGGAGTTTGAAACTTCATCTCGTGCTGTGGCCTCTGCCTCTTGTTCTGGTGGCCACTTATGTTCTGAATGGACTCGCCTGGCTCGGCATCAGAAGAGGGGCGGATGTGGTGCACCTGGTCTACCCCCAACTCATCTGGGACATCTTTGTCATCACGGAGCTCGTCTATTATACCGGGGGGATCGATAGTCCCCTCATCCCCCTCTACTTTCTGGCCATATTCGGGGCCAGCATCTTTTTGGGACTGAGAGGAAGCGTCATCGTTGCCGGGCAATCGAGCCTCGTTTATGGTGTTGTGGTCTGGTCTGAATTTAGGGGGATCATCCCGGAGGTGTTGCCAGCGGGATGGCTCTCCCCCTCGACCTATCAACTCCAGGCCATCCTCATCAACATCTATCTGTACATCTCCTTCTTCTTCCTGTCCGCTTTCATCAGTGGCTATCTCGCCGATCGGCTGCGGCGCAAGGGGGAGCAATTGGAGATGACCTCCAATCTGTTGAGACGCATGCGCCTGAATACAGACAACATTATGAAAAACATGGCCGGGGGGCTCATCACTGTCGATCATGAGGGCAAAATCGTGTATTTCAATCGAGCGGCAGAGCGGATCTTAGGATTTGAAGAGGGCGATGTCACTGGGAAGCCCTGTCGAGAGGTTTTTGAGGGGAGGATGGACGATTTTGGTCGAAAGATTATGGAGACTTTGGAGAAGGGTGTGGTCCACGCCCGGAGCGAGGTGGTTGTGAGGAGCGGCTCGATGGGCCTGAAGCCGATCGGGTTGACCACGGCTCTGGTCCAGGATGAGCAGGGACGCAAGGGTTGGGTGATTGTGAACTTCCAAGACCTGACAGAGGTGAAACGGATGGAGCAGATGGTGAGGCGGGCCGATCGGCTGGCCGCTGTCGGGGAATTGTCGGCCGGCATCGCCCACGAGATCAGAAACCCCCTGGCCTCCATCAGCGGAGCTGTGGAGATATTGAAAGAGACAGAACCTCTGAGTGGAGAGAATGAGAAGCTCATGAATCTGGTTATCCGGGAATCGGATCGATTGAACAAGATCATCAGCGGGTTCCTCGATTTTGCTCGCCTCAAACTTCCGAGGATTGCGCGCGTCCCTTTGAATAGCGCTGTCGACGATGTTCTCTCTCTCATCGACAACCATCCGAATAATCACGCCAAGATCCGCATATTAAACGAGATCGGCTCAAATCCGATCTGGGTTCAGTTCGATGAGGATCAGTTGAAACAGCTTCTGATCAATCTGATGGTCAATAGCCTGGAGGCGATGCCTGAGGGTGGCCAGCTCCGCATCGGTGTGCGGTCAAATAACGGGACCGGACCGGTCCGCGGAGAAGGGGAACATGTTCACATCTTCATCTCCGACACCGGGATGGGGATCGATGAGAAGGATCGGGAGCGCATCTTCGAACCCTTTGTATCGACCAAGAAGGACGGAACAGGTCTGGGACTCTCTATCGTGCAGAGGATTTTGGAGTATAATGGAGGAAGAATAGAGATTGAGAGCAATGGGGAGAGGGGAGCCACTTTCCTCGTCTCCCTGCCGAAGCCTGTTGAAGTGTGACCCTCTGAGAGTACGCAGAGGTGGCCCCGTTTCAAAGGAGCTGAGAGATGGCACCGAAATCGGTACTGGTCATAGATGATGAGGAGAGCATGTGTGATTTTTTGCGGATCATGCTGGAGCGGGAGGGGTTTGTGGTCCAGACCGTGACCAGTGG
>JBHIER010000616.1:0-1957 GCA_046760705.1 bacterium | reverse complement strand
TATATTAAAAAGGGATTGTAGATCCCAGTTTTTGAAAATATTTGGTATTAATAATATCACATTTTGACAAAATGAGGGGTTCTCAATGCCGATTCTTGAGAAAATCTTCAATCAAAACCCTTGGTGGCAGGATAAAGCCTTTATTCAGATGGACCCAAAGATCAAGGAATTTAACGCCCAAAATTTGAGACATCACCCCTCTTTGCTGGCTGAATTTGACCTGTCCAGTTTTAAGATTTATACGTTGAGGGGGCCACGACAAGTGGGCAAGACGACAACGGTCAAGCTTTTGATACGAAAGCTGCTGGATGAGGGGAAGTCACCCGCCAGCATCTTCTTCTACAGTTGCGACAATTTGGACGACTATCATGATCTGATAGACCTGTTGGAGACCTACCGTTCCTGGCTCAAGAAAAGAGGTACTCAGGAACCTTTGATATGCGTTTTCCTTGATGAAGTAACAACCCTCCCTGATTGGCAACGCGGCATAAAATACCTCGCGGACCAGGGAAGTCTGGAGGACACGGTCATGATCCTCACCGGGTCAAATGCCATCGATTTAAGAAAAGGCGTGGAACGACTGCCCGGGAGACGCGGAAGGGGAGTAGACTTGGACAAGATACTTCTGCCTCTCTCTTTTCAGGAATACCTCAAACTGATCAAGCCCGCCTTTTTCAATCAGATCACGAGTCGTGAAAAGACCGGCCAAGGGTTGCTGTCGCGGCTTACCTCTCAATTGATATATCTAAAGGATCTGCAGCTTCTCTTCGATGGTTATCTTCTGTCAGGAGGTTTCCCCAGGGCCATCAATGCGGCGCAAGACGAAACAGGGCTCTCCTTCGACGTCTATGAAGTCTATCGGCATTGGATTAGAGGAGATATGGCCAAATTGGGGAAAAGCGAGCGCACCGCTCGCCAGATCATAGGCGAACTCTTAAAAGCTCAAACAACAGCTCTAGGATGGGAGACTATTGCCAGGAAGACCGATGTCGCCTCCCATAAGACTGTGGCTGAATATGTGGAGGCATTGGAGGACTTTTTCGTCCTCAAAGTGCTCTACCAGGTCGATATGAGTTCCAAACTGCCCAAAGTCAAAAAGTATAAAAAGATCTATCTGCTGGATGTGTTCATTCTGTGGTCCCTGTGGGGCTGGATTGAGAACTGGCCCGATCCGTTAGAAAAGGCCAAAATACTGGTTGAAGATGCAAACGTTAAGGGCAAACTGGTCGAAATTGCGGTGGCAAATCACCTGTTTGGTATCTTTGACAGAAAGGAGTGGACTTCCTCCCGTGTGTACTTCTGGAGAGATGCCGGGGAGATTGACTTCTTGGTGAAGGTAGAGAGCGGGCTGTTGCCAATTGAGGTGAAGCATCAAAAAGAGGTCGATTTCAGGGATTTTAAGTCCATCCAAAAATTGGGGTTCCGCAGAGGAATCTTAATCTCCCAGAACGTCTTGGAAAAACAAGACGGTTTCTTCATCATCCCCTTAGAGCTGTTCCTTTTGAATATTGAACTTCTCGAGAACCTGGAGTTAATACGGTCAGAGGGGACCAGACAAGAGTCTGCCCCGTCTGAAAAAGGGACTGAAATCTGATGCGAACGGGCGTAGCCCACTTACCGCTCCATTACGGCAAAGCCCCCCGCTGGCTCTTTGAGCGGATGAGGAAATTGGCCAGGGAGATCGTGGTAGCCATCGTCAGCGAGCGCGGGGCGGAGGACCTGCTGAGAAAACTCTCCGATCCCTTCTGGTTTCAATCCTTTGGTTGCGTATTGGGCTTCGACTGGCATTCGAGCGGCCTCACCACCACAGTCTGTGGCGCTTTGAAGGAGGGAATCAAGGGGCTGGAGGGGGATCTGGGCGTCTACGCCGCCGGGGGGAAAGGCGGCACCTCGCGAAAGACGCCGCAGGAGATCGAGGCGGTGGGAGAGCGCATCTCTCTGGATCCGAAACCGCTCA
>JBHIER010000615.1:0-1964 GCA_046760705.1 bacterium | reverse complement strand
TTTCGATCTCATAGAACTTGAAACCGCCGGCGGTCCGACCTGAATGGATCTGTTCCTTGCGCTCGCCTTCCAGTTTGACCGTCGGCTTCAGTCTCCAAAAGGTGTACTCGCCCCTGAGGTTGTGTCTGGTCCAGCGGCCTTTTTGGGAGCCGACCGAATCGGATGGGCTGCTCTCTCTGCTGGCGATCATCTCCATTACGTAGTGGACTTGAGGAAACCCGCGGACTGTGAAGTCTGAGCGTATCTCCCTTCTCGTGGCCGTAAATGTATCCCCCAGGTCGATGCCTCCTATGCCGAAACCGATCACTGACTCTCGGTGCGGACGGTAGACACCGTTCAGTTCCCGGACGTTCTCCGTTCCCCGGCTCATCTCCGAGGGCAGGTCCCAGCGCCGGTCGTATTCGGCGATCACCGTCCGTCCCACGGGTTGAAACCGATCTCCATAGGTCCGGTACAGGCCCGTCAGTTCGAAATCCCCTACGTTCAGCCCGCCCACAGTGACCCGCCGCGGTTTCAGCCTCCCGGTGATCTTGTACGCCCCTCCGATATTGTCGGAATCGTCCAGCTTCGAAAAGGTGTTGGCGTCGTATCGGCTGAGCCCCACCTCCCCGAGCACTTCAACACCCACGGTGGAAAGGCGGAGATCGAAATCGGCTAAGCTGTGGCTGCGCGGCAGGGGAAGGTATACTTTCGTCGACCCGTCCTCGGCGTATCTGAAGGCCTGATCAGGATCGTCGCCAGCAGCGGCCAGGGCGCCCCGATCGGCTTCAGAGAGGGCGACGCCTAAAGGGTCGCTCCTATCATCGGCCTCCTGAAAGATCATCGCTCCCAACCGCAGCTTGTCCCCCCCCAAGGAGACCGATCCCCGGCCAGCGTACAGGCTTCGTCGGTACTGTTCATCAACATATTCAAAGTCGACAACAATCCTCGATTCACCCGTGATCAGGCGATGTCGGGTGAAGGTGATCTGACCGTTGGCATACTCGATGGTATAGTCGTTGTTTTCGCCCCTGGTCATCGGTTCGCCGTCGATCCATACCCGCTCGGTCCCAGCCAGAACGATAATGTCCACCGAGCCGTCCTCAGCTCTGAGTTGATACGGCCCCTGGTTTCCCTCCATGCCCAGGAAACGGTTAGTAGTGAAGGTGCCCTTGGATGATGCTCCTGAGACTGTTACCTCACCGGAAGGGAGAATGAGTTGACCCATGGCCCCCTGAAGTTTGCGGTTGAAGCGCCCGAACTCCATCTCCTTTAAGGAGAGCACGTAATCGCCGAAGGTGGCCCGCACATTTTTGCCCCGGATGTCAACAGAGACTTTGTCCAACTCCTCCAGCCTTTGGGTGGTCCCTTCTGGCTGCAGAGGGCTGCTCTGGTCGGAGAGCAGACCGGTCACCTCAATATCCCTGGCCACCCGACCGGTGATGTTCACCCGCAACGACTGCTCCAGCGAGAGATCCCGATTCGAGCCCAGGGAGATGCCGAAACTCTTACTCCCGCCGATGCGCAGAGAGGTCATATCCCGGAGATCGGGCCTCTTTGTGGGCGGTTCTTCCTGTACCACTGCCGCACTACCACTTTGCCCTTCGGACTGTAACAACCGACGATGGAGGTAGGTGCGCTTGAGCCCGATAGGCAGCCGCTCGTAGGTGATGCGGATGGAAAGCCCCTCGGGGACGGCTGCGTTGAAGGTGAGTTCTCCGCTGTCGTAGTCGATGACGTAATTGAGGTCTCGGGTCAAAAGGTTCCCTTCAAGCTCAACCCTTTCGGTCTCGATCAGAATGAAATAGTCGGGCAACCGGTAGGGCCCTGGGGTGCCGTCCCCCAGCAGGAGGGCCTCTTTCCGATGGAGACTCAGACTGGTCTGCTTGAAATCCTCTCGAGCAGAGAGTGTCAGAGCGAAAGGGAGAGAGAGAGAAATCAGAGAGACAATGTATTTTTGAAAAAGCATGGAATTTGAGCCGACT
>JBHIER010000614.1:0-1965 GCA_046760705.1 bacterium | reverse complement strand
CCCAACGGTTGTCTCCGCTTTGAAGAGAGCATTGACGGCTGCCTCCTCGGTAGCCTCTATCACTGCTTCATAGATGGTGTCGATACGCCGATCATTCATGACCTGGAGCGGATGTGTAAGCCCTGAACTGCGGATACGGTTGGCGTTGCTGAAGGCGAACATGATCTCGCCGCTTGAGTTTGCCCCAACGGATCCCAGCCGAGCCAATCCCAAGGCCGCCCGCTTGGCAAGCTTCGCTACCTGATGGTTACTCAGGGGTGCATCTGTAGCAACGACGACGATGCATGAACCACCGTTCCTCCGTTGTCCCCAATAGTCGGGTAGACGTCCTTCCGGCATCAGATCTGTCAGGTGGCGCCCTACGGGGACCCCGTCAATGGTCAACATATGCCTCTCGCCGAGATTGGTTTGAACCAATACCCCAACTGTAAATCCACCGCTATCTTCATCCAATTGTCGAGAAGAGGACCCAATTCCCCCCTTGAATTGAAAACACTGCATGCCAGTGCCGGCACCGACACAGCCTTCGTCTACAACCGAATCCGTGGCATTATCGAGGGCTGCGTATACGTGCTCCTCAGTCACATGAAAAGCCCGCGAGTCGTTAAGAAAGCTATCATCACATTCGCCTACGAGGGGGATCACGAGTTCAAGGCGGCCGAGTTCTGGTTCGAGACGGCAAAGATACTTCTGGACCGCATGATAGGCAATGCCGACGCTCATTGTTGCAGTGAGCACGATAGGTGTCGAGAGCACACCCCATTCATCGACAGCCGTCCGTCCAGTGATCTCACCAAACCCATTCAGGACATAGCTGCCCGCGGGGAGAGGTTCTCTCACTAAATCCCCTCCAGCCGGCCATATGGCGGTGACACCCGTAGAGGCCGTGGCCTGAGGAGTTTCAGATTTGAGCGTTACATGTCCCACCCGCACTCCTTTGACATCGGTTATGCTGTTCTTAGGTCCTGGCCTCAAACGACCAATGCTGATTCCATACTCACGACAACGCTTTCTCTCCTCTGACATAGCCCTCCCTCCCCATTACAAGGTCGATCTCAAAACGATCTTGTCATTGGGCAGAAAGCAGTTTTCTGTAGCACGGTTATGGACGAGCAGGTCGCTTACAACTCGGAGGCCCTCTGCCAGGGAAGCTACAGCTAACGAAGAAAGGAGAAACACCCAAGTTCGATCCATGTCTTCCCCGCACGTCAATCCCGAGAATACGAAAGGAATTTGGCCATGAGAAGCATTTTCCCAGGAGTCCGTCGGGATCTCGTCAGCCAGAAGTGAACACGTGGGAGACCAGCTCATTTTTCCTGATGGTTACCTGTACGCCTCGGAGGATACCCTCCGAATATTCGCTTCCCGGGTTAAGGCACATCGACCGGCCCAACTTAGCCGCCCCCCTCGATTCGTGGATATGGCCATGCAACCCCAATAACGGCTGGTACCTCTCGGATGGAGAGATAACGCTGACGGCTACCGATACCGGCGGCTCCGGCGTGGCGGAGACCCAGTATAGCCTGGATGGTGGCGAAACCTGGAATACTTACACCTCACCCCTGCCCGTCACCACTGAAGGCTATACCCCGATATGGGCCAGGTCATGGGACAACGCTGGCCATGAGGACTGGCCACGATTATTTAAGGAAATTAAGATTGATCAGACACCGCCCACCGTAACCGAGACCGCCATCCCCAGCCAGATAGCGGAAGGTATACCGGCACGGTTACGGACTCACTCTCAGGCCCAGGTCCAGCCAACACCGTACTGATTGACGAGTACGGGAAGCTTGACCAGGACTTGGGCTCCAGCCTTTCCGGCCAAGTCCCGGTTGAGGCGTGGGTCAATGGTAATGACAAGGATGGCCGCACCTACACCTTCAGGCTAACCGCCCGTGATTTAGCTGGCAACTGGGCATCCACCGACGCCATCGCTACCGTTATAAAATAATTTGATATAAA
>JBHIER010000613.1:0-1967 GCA_046760705.1 bacterium | reverse complement strand
CTCTACAGGAATTTTTAGCAGAGTGCCTTCCCCCGGTGTGATGGTCTTACCTGTGGGGCTGAACATTATGACTCGCAACTCATCTTTCAGCACGTTACTGGCAATTTCCATCCCAGAAATCAACTCAGTAGGTATCGGTTCTGATAGCTTCAATTTGCCACTATCATATTGAATGGTTAACTGAATGCCACTGAGTACGTTATCGAAACTTACCAAAACTGGAAGATCGATTTTATTATCTCCGCTCTCTACTGTCAGATCCGGTATTCTGACCTCAGCTTTGCTTGGAGGCTTCTTATGCTTTTCTGATGCTTTGGCCAGGGATGGTGATGGAGTTCCACCGAGGATCACATCTACGGCATTCAGAATATCAAACAGATCAATATCGCCGTCGCCGTCAAAGTCACCAGCCCACATCTCATCAGACGTGGGTGGATCGCCCTTGCCCAGGGCAATATCGATCATTCGCATGACATCAAATAAATCCACATCGTTGTCGTAATCCACGTCACCGTGACGGTCAAAGTAGAAAAATCCGTTAACTAAGTTGACTGGTAGAGGTAGGTTATTCTCATCGGATATGTTAGCCTTAGAGAGTGTCAATTGGGTGGAATCCCCGGACACCGCCGCAGCATCGACATCATAGGAGATTTGCAGGATCGGACCAGTTCCCGGTGCGATCAAAGCACCGCTCGTGGATATCAGAATCACTCGAACTACACCATCTACCTCATTAAAGAAAGCACTAAAGCCTGTTGTACGATCGGTGGTTATGACATCCGTAGCAGTCAGGAGGTCAGGCGTATCTGTCAACATGAACTGTACTCCTTTGACACCCTGGGGATTTTGTAGAGTGATATCAACCAAGTTTCCTGTTGATCCGGGTATACCTTTCTTATTTAAAACCTGAAGCGTTGCTCCGGAAGAGATTGCAAAAGTTCCATCACTCGTATCTGAAGGATCGCCGTCGGCGGCATCTGAGACTCTCACTAAACAATTGCTCGAAGAAACGTCGGGGACAGTCCAGTTGTAGGTGCCGTCGTTAGGGGTAGTGGCTGCAATTGTGTTCCAACTGGAGCCGCCGTCAGTAGAATATTCAATTTTAACATCTCCCATGAAATTTTGTGAACTCCAGGTAATATCATAGCTGTTGCCCACGAGCCAATTTTCTCCACCATTGGGAGAGATGATAGTAATAGACGGTGGAACTGTGATAGAAAAGGGGCCATTGCTCACATCCGAAGGATCGTCATCAACTGCATCCGAGATTCGTACCAGGCAATTACTGGAGGGGGTATTGGGAATGGTCCAGGTGTAGGATCCATCGTTGGGGGTGGTGGCCACAATGATGTACCAACTGGAGCCGCTGTCGGTGGAATATTCGATCTTGACATTGGTGATTGAAGTTTCTGAAGCCCATATAATATCGTGATTACTACCCACGAGCCAATTTTCTCCTCCATTGGGAGATGTTACAGTTATAAATGGCTCAGAGGCGACAGGCGCATCCGAAACAACCCATGAGGGGTCATCGGCATCCACGCTGGAAGTAGAACCGAGTCGTCCGTGATTACCATTACCAGAGGAATCCCCAGCCGTTTGTCCACTGCCTTCATCGAAGCGCCAGTAGCCTATTAAGCCGGGCTCATTTCCTGTTAAGCTTCTATTCATGTCGGCCTGAATTTGGGCTGGCGTTCTGGCGACATTCCAGATGCGGATTTCGTCAATGAGGCCGTCAAGGGCGGCCGGGGTGTAATAGTGCTTACCTATCAGAATTGGGGCATCTGTGTCCGGCATGTCCTTTGCGAGGGCAGCGCCTGTACCGACTTGAACACCGTTTATGAAGAGTCGTACTACATCAGATGGATTGTCAAAGGTGAAAGCTACATGGGTCCAAACATTTGTGGAGAGAGTACCGGCTATGTAAGCCCAGTCGTCGGCATTATTTTCTATAGTAGCATATAGCT
>JBHIER010000612.1:0-1972 GCA_046760705.1 bacterium | reverse complement strand
GATTGGGAGTGGGGGAGACCCACTTCCGGCCCGGGTGGGGCCCATTCGGGGACGAGGGTGTGGGCGACAAATTTGAGCGGAAATTACAGTGAAAACTCCGACTCACAGTTGGATACACCTCCTATTGATTTGACCAATACCTCAAATCCTTCTTTTACCTTTTGGCATTGGTATCAAAACGAGTACAGTTACAACACTCTGTGGGACGGTGGGAATTTAAAAATTTCCGTGGACGATGGACCTTTCGATCTGATTACACCTGAAGGTGGATACGACGGTGTGATTGACGACTACAACGCAGCCCTTGGGAGAGAGCCGGCTTTCGGCGGCCCGGCGAACACGGGCAATTTTTGGCACCAGGAGACCGTCGACCTCTCCCCTTACGTTAACCACTCCGTGGTGCTGCGATTCCATTTTGGCAGCGATGACAATACGTCTACCCCTGGTTGGTACATCGATGATGTCGAGATCTTCTTGAATCGATCGACTGTGCCTATGTTTTCCCACACCGCCCAATTGCCCCATACCAGTGATACCGTCGGACCTTATGAGGTCACCTCAGAGATCACTGATGACACCGGAATCGTCCAGGCTTCCCTCTTTTACAGCGTTGATCTCGGAACAACTTACACCGAGCTGCCCATGATCCCTGGAGGAAGCAATCTGTATACCGGGCAGATCCCAGGACAGCCCTACGGAACCACTGTAAACTATTACCTTCAGGCAATTGACGACTCGGCCAACGTGGCCACCGATCCGGCAGATGCGCCAGAAAGCACTTACAGTTTCGTGGTCACCGATAGAGTGGCCGATATAGCTGTCAGTCCAGAATCGATTGAGTTAGTTGCCGATCAGGGTGAGGTGGCAGAAGACACACTCTATATCTCAAATAGCGGCTTGCTGGATTTGCATTTTAGCCTTCGGGATACGCTCATTGGAACCACAGGTGCTCAAAAATCTTACAATCGATACACCCACAACCCGGGGCTTCAAGGGCTAAAAAATGTGCTTGAAAAACTAAAGAAGAGAAAACTCCAAAATTCAATCCACGCGTTGCTTCTGGATCTGGAGTTGATCATCTCTGACCCCCAAGGCGACAATCTCGGCGACGGTCCGGATGTCATAGAGGTTTATGCTGAGAGGACAGGGGTGGATGTGACTATTCAGATCGTATTCAGTCATCTCATCCACCCCGATCGCAGTTTGGTTTTAGTCTCCGTCGATCTCGATCAAGATGTCAACACTGGGGTAGTGCCTCCTGGTTTTGGCAACGGGTTACCTACTCAGGATGTGGGCTCTGAGCTTGAACTCGTCTACGACGCCGGAGGGATTGTGACCCCTTTTCCCATGGCCGCGGTTCTGGATGCGGCTGATCCAGAGGATCTCATCGGATATGTGCCCATCGTCGTTGAGTCCGACAGAGTGAGCGCCACTTTTCCTCTCGGACTCCTGAACAACGACGACGGGAACATGAACATATCGGTCCTGGCTGTGCCCGATACTGCTGGCGAGAGCATCGATTGGGCACCGGATGTGGGCCATGGAGTCATAGGTGTTGAGCGGGGTGTTCCCTGGCTCAGCCAAGAACCTACTGAAGGAGTGATCCCAGGAGAGGGCAGGTTGGCCGTGGTCATCAGAGCTGTCGGAGCTCTTCCTCAGGGAAGCTATGAGGTTCTCATCATTATTTCATCCAACGATCCCGATCAACCTTTCGCTTTTGTCCCTGTGGAATTTACGGTCCAACCGACAACCGATGTAAACTATTCCGAAGAGTCATTTCGTACCATTCCTGAGGAGTTTACTTTGAGTCAAAACTACCCCAACCCCTTCAATCCCAACACCACCATCCGCTACGCCCTTCCCAGCAGGGAGCAGAGAGCAGAGAGTAAAGGGATGGGAGTGGACTTTCAGCCCTACGCTCTTCGCACTACGCTCAAAGTCTACAACATCCTCGGACAGGAGGTGGTGACGC
>JBHIER010000611.1:0-1977 GCA_046760705.1 bacterium | reverse complement strand
GATCTCTTTTACTTCCGCATTGGTGTATACCTCAATCAGGTGATGATTTCGTACTTGCTCAATCGTCTTTTTCAGTAATTCCTGTGAATCTTCGCCATTTAGGGTAAAATAAATCTTAGAGAGATGACCACCGAGTTCTCCCTTTTTTTCGACAAGGCAAACCTCAAAACCCTGTTCTGCCAAAGAGAGGGCGGCGGTTAGTCCCGAAAGGCCACCCCCGATAACCAACCCCTTATGACTGAGCTCAAAGAGGGCTCTCTTAATCGGCTTAAGCAAGCTGGCCTTAGCCACGGCCATTGCCACTAACTCCTTTGCTTTAGCTGTAGCCTTTTCAGGCTCTTCCATGTGCACCCAGGAGCAATGCTCGCGGATGCTGGCCATCTCAAAGAGATAGGGGTTCAGTCCGGCCTCCCTAATGGTATCCCGAAATATGGGCGCGTGGGTGAGAGGGGTGCAGGAAGCCACTACAACTCGATTTAGCTTGTTTTCGGCTATCTTTTCTTTGATTTTTTCAAGGGCATCTTGGGAACAGGTATAGAGAAATTCCTCCGCACAGACAACCTCAGGAAGCATACGGGCATATTCAACTACCTCAGGTACATCCACTACAGCACCAATGTTACGCCCGCAGCGACAGATAAATACGCCTATTCGGGGGAGTTCATCCTGGACTGCTCTCTCCGGCGGATACTCTTTTTTTATGGTCAGACTCCCTCGGGCTGGGGCTAATAATCGCGATGCTTCTGCCGCTGCACTACTGGCCTCAACAACCGTCTCCGGAATATCCTTGGGTTCACCAAATACCCCGGCTACCAATATTCCAGGACGGCTCGTTTCACTCGGTGAAAATTCCTCTCGCCGGCAGAATCCGTACCCATTCAAACTGAGACCCAGTGTTTCAGCTAAACCCTTAACTTCTTCGGTCGGGATGAGACCGCAAGCCAAAACTACTAGATCAAACTCCTCTTCTTGTAGAGTCCCCTCATCGGTCACATAGGTTATTTTCAAATTTTTAGTCTGTTGTAGCTCGACCACCTTAGAGATCATACACCGTTGATATCTAATCCCATATTGATTTTGAGCACTCTGGTAGTACCTTTCGAATCCCTTCCCAAAGGCCCTGATATCTGTAAAGAAAATGGTAATTCCAATATCAGGCTCATGTTCCTTGGCAATTATGGCTTCTTTTGTAGAGGACATGCAGCCCATAGAGCAACAGTATTCATTCCCTCGAGCTGTATCTCTGGATCCAACACACAGAATAAAGGCGATCTTTCGGGGGCCCTCCCCATCAGAGGGTCGCGCAAGTCTCCCCTGGGAAGGGCCAGAGGCACTCAGCATGCGTTCAAATTGGATATTAGTGATAACATTATCATAAATCCCAAAACCATATTCCCCTCTAAGGCGAGCATCAAACAATTCAAATCCGGGACTTAAAATAACAGCGCCTACTGCAATTTGTGTTCGACGCTCATGCATTTCGTGATCTATGGCCTCTGCCTCACAGACTTTTACACATTCAATGCACTCTGAACATATGCCACAATTGAGACATCGGTTGGCTTCTTCTACTGCAGCGGCTTCTGAGAATCCCAACTCGACCTCAGTAAAATTGTCCATTCTCTTCTCCAGGGGAAGCATGGGCATAGCCTGACGCCGCTTGGGTTCTATTTTCACTTCCGGGATCTCGGCTGTCTTCTGTTCTTCTATGCCTCGTCCTACAACCAGATCCTCCCCTCTGATATACCTATCAATGGAAGTGGCGGCCCTTTTACCATGGGCTATGGCTTCAATGGCTGAGGCGGGTCCACTCACCACATCACCACCGGCAAAAACACCTTCTATATCGGTAGCCAAGGTCAGGGGATCCACACTGATCGTCCCCTTTTCAGTAATCTTAATTCCATCCTGAAGGAAGGAGAAATCCGAAGCCTGTCCGATGGCCACAATCACCGTATCAGCTTCCATAATAGATTC
>JBHIER010000610.1:0-1983 GCA_046760705.1 bacterium | reverse complement strand
CAGAAACCCAAATCATGGATTTCCGCTTCCGCGGGGATGACAACTGGAGTCTCAGCTCCAGGATCTGAGAACTTAGAACTGGTAGTAAGTGATTGGCAGATCACCCCGCTTTCAAGTCAAGGAATTCGATCCGCGTTACATGCATCGCTCGCAATGACGACTAATCGAAGAGCTGAGACGTAGCCGCAGGATCTTGAGCCCTCGGCCGGAAACTGCTGACTGTGCCGAAGGGGAGTGTTCAAGGTGCCTGGCAACACAGGCCGGGGGATTGCCCTTACTTTCGGATTGAGGCCAGGAAGGATCCTGCCCGGAGATTTTTGCACACCTATTCACGTGACCTCGCCGCCGGGCCTTTCGTCCTTCGGCTCCGGTTCATTCCATATCCTTTTGAACCAGCGATGCAGCCACTCATTGGCGAGTTTTCTATTCTCAAAGAACACGAATTGAACTTGAGGGAAGGTCACAAACAGGTCAGCCAGAATGTCAGCGGTGTAAGAGCTGCCATAAAACGGATTCTTCCTGGGGTTTATGAAATCCGAATAAGGTGCGCTGAAGACCACTGCCTTGTGTTGATACTGTTTCAGCTCTTCAATCAACGATTTCAGGACATCATAAGTCTTTATGTCGTGCAGGAAATTGTCCATTGTCTTTTTCTCTGCCACAGCCAGTATTACACCGTCTCTCACCAGAGCATAATCCCCCGCTGGCAGGTTCTCCCTTCTCGTAACGGCATTGGCGAATTTGTAGGGATAACGCTCCCTCTTGTCTATGATTATCTGCAGGTTTTCTCTCTTTCCGCCCCGCGGTATATATGCCCCAGGTCTTCTCGTTCTCATCGCCGATTGGGTTATCCAGAATATCTGTTCGTAGTATGCTCCCGACTTCTTCTTGTACTCTTTCTTTATGAAGATGAACCAGCATCTTCTTTTTGTCTTTCTATCAAGGATGATGCTCAGCTTCTTGCCATATCTCCTGAGCGATATGATTCTGCATGCCTCCAGAGCCTCCTCGTACACGTCATCCTGCGCTACATAGCCCTCCGAGACGCAAAAAATCTTCTTCCCGGGCCCGGGCCATCTCGCCTGGACCCTCAGGACCAAGAACCTGTTTGGGCTCTCTTCAATGCATACCTTGTAAGGGAATCTCTCCTCACCGGTTTCAAAAAGAAACCATCGCAAATCGGTATTCATCACTTCTCTGTCAGGTTCAGGGGCACACGCCTGTCCGGACAGACGGTGCCGGAATGAAAAACGCTGATAATTCTGCTTATTGTGTACGACCTTGCGGTCATTCTTGCCAGAGTTAGACTACACTGCTTCTGTTGTCCTGTCAATTCCAATGCTGTGCATAGGCGGGAGCAGCGTGCCCAGCGCTTTTGTGGCCTTCCACCGCCCTTTCCAGGGGCCTCGCCAGCCGAAGTCACCGATTTTGGAAAATCCGAAAACAACAACGGGCTGCAGCCTTCATTATGCTTGCGTGTTTCCGAAAGGAGGTTAGGCATGGTGCGAGTCCGGCGAGTGAGCTCGTTGGCTCTTGCCGGTGAAATCAGGGACGGCGTATGGCATTGTGACATTCTTCATGCTCTAGCCCAATGCTGCAGCCATTTTCTCATGAGGTCAGGCACGCCACCCCATATCTCCTGGGCAAAATTGCTGTAAGTCCAGCGCAGCCTTCGCAACGGTCACAGGTGGTCCCAAAAAGTCCAAAAATCCACACCTGTCCCCCCGCCCGTAGCTCCGACAGGGTGAGGAATGGATGGTTGGGGATGAAGAGGGGGTATTCTAAATGTCGTCTCGGGAAGGTCCGAGTATGTCCAGGTCGATTCTTCCCTGCGGGTCCACCTCATAGGCTTCAAGCCGGTCTATGTTGATATCATATTCCTCGATGAGTCCGCAGGCCTCTTGCACCCGATTTGCTGGCACTACCAGCACGAACTTACACCTCAGAGATCCATAAAGCCTCCACTCTTGCTGCGCTTCCTCA
>JBHIER010000609.1:0-1991 GCA_046760705.1 bacterium | reverse complement strand
AAAATGGCAGAGGCGGCCTGTGTGACCGCCCCTTTTCGTTATTGCTCACCATTTCCCTGGGCGGGCCGCAGCGTGAGGATGGCCTCCTAAGTAACTTGAGTGACCCACCAGAACTTTACTCTCACTCTTTCACGTAGGGCGTTCCGAGGGCTTCGGGTTTTGCTGCGCCCCAACGGGTCCTAAACCACTTCGTGGAGATAATCAGCAAGACTCCTACGGTGATGGCGAAGGGGATCATCCTCCAGACGTACCTGGACAGAACGCCGGGGAGCACCAGTTGCGGGTTCAGCGAGAGTTGCCACAGCGTTCCAAAGAGCAAGGAACCGCCAAGCAGGATCAAGGGATTCCACATGGAAAAAAAGACCAGGGCCAAAGCAATGAAACCCCAGCCCATGAGGAAGTTATAGTTCCACACCGGGTTGTAGAACAGAGAGTAAATAGCCCCCGAGAGGCCCGCCAGCATCCCACCGACTGTTACACAGAGATAGCGGGTTCGGGTGACGTTTATACCCGAAACCTCGGCCACGGATGGGTCTTCCCCGACCGATCGGATCCTGAGTCCCAGGCTTGTCTTGAAGAGCACAAACCAGGCGACAACCACCAGCACGATTCCCAGATAGAAGAATGGCGAAAGGCCAAAGATCGTGGGTATCCTCTCCAACCCCAGAGGTCCGGTGTATGGATTGCCTATGTAGGTGGTAAGGCCAAAGCCGAGGATCCATATCCCCATCCCGCTCACCACCTGGTCAACCCCCAGGGTGACGGAAAAGAAGCCATGCAGCAAGCCGAGGAGAGTTCCTATGGCCATCCCCACCAGGAAGCCCAGCCAGTAGCTGCCGGTGGATTTGGCGGCGATGAAACCCAGGGTGGCGCCGAAAAGCATAACCCCCTCGATGCCGACGTTCAGGATCCCTGAGCGCTGGTCAGTGAGCTCACCCAGAGCGGCAAAGGTGAAAATCGTTGAAGCTTCCAGGCTTCTAGCGATGAACTCCCACATCTACGATCTCCTTATTTTTCTTCTCTGATTGCCGGTTTCGTCTATCCGTGCTGCCTCATTGCCTCGTCGCCTCGGCACCTCATTGCCTCATTCTTGCCCATGTGATCTTATAGCGGTAGAAAAACTGAAAAGCCACCAGAGTGATCATCAAGACTCCCAGCAGGGCATAGTCCACCCCAAAGCCCAAATGGAGTTTGCCTTGGACGAATCGCCCGCCTATGGACAATCCCCCGAAGAGCAGCGCCACCGGGATCGCCGTCAGGGGGTTTCCAAGGGAAATCAGCCCGCATATTATCCCATAGAAAGCCAGATCTCCAAAGTAGCCGTAGTCTCTTGAAATCTTGTAGACGCCGGGCACTGCGGCGAAGTAGTGATACCCGGCCAGGCCGGCCACCGCGCCTGCTATGACAAAAACGAGCAGCGATATCCTGACTGTACTTATCCCGGCATATCTGGCCGCCGCCGGGTTATGACCGTGGGCCCTGATTTGGTATCCGAGTCTGGTTTTGGCGAACAGGAAATACAGCAACACGGTCACCCCAAGGGCCAGGAAGATGGTGAAGGGGACGTTCTTGATCAAAGGAGCGTATAAAGAAGCGGGCAACTCGAAGCTCTCACCTCTCCCGCCGGGATTCATGAAGGGGCCTCCTTCTTTGATCATGTGGGCAACCAGCCAGAAAGCCATGAAGTTCAACATCATGGTTACCACGATCTCGTTCACGCCGAATCTGCCTTTGAGGAACCCGGCGATGGCGCCAAGCACTGCGCCGGCCAGGCTGGCCAGGATCAACATAAGCGGGATGACGACGCCAGGGGACAGATGCGAAGCCCGAAAGTCCTTCACACCAAAGGCATACAGGACCGCGAAAGCGCCCAATGCCCCGCTGTACAGTTGCCCCGTCATCCCGATGTTCCACAGACCAGCTCTAAAAGGGATGATGAAGGCAGAGGTACACAGCAGCAGGAATATGAATCTGTTGATGGTCAATGGCAG
>JBHIER010000608.1:0-1994 GCA_046760705.1 bacterium | reverse complement strand
ATCAATTTGGCCGGGAGAGGCCGACGGCGAATCGAATGGGCGGAAGACCACCTGCCGGTTCTGCGGTTGATTCGCCAGCGCTGTGAGAAAGAGAAGCCCCTGAAGGGGTTGAACATCGCCGCCTGCATGCATGTTACCACCGAGACGGCCAACCTGATGTTGACGTTGAAGGCGGGGGGGGCCAATGCTGTGGTGTGTGCCTCCAATCCGCTCAGCACCCAGGACGATGTGGCCGCCTCTCTGGTAAAAGATTACGGGATTGCGGCCTTCGCCATCAAAGGTGAGGGGAGTGAGACCTACTACGATCATATCAACGCCGCCCTGGACATCGAGCCTCACATCACCATGGACGATGGGGCCGATCTGGTCTCCACGATCCATATGGAGCGGCAGGATCTGGCCGAGAAAGTGATCGCCGGCACCGAGGAGACGACTACCGGTGTGATCCGGCTGCGAAGTTTGGAGGAACAGGGAAAGCTTCTCTTTCCGCTGGTGGCAGTCAACGACTCCGACACCAAACATCTCTTCGACAACCGTTACGGCACAGGCCAGAGCACTGTCGATGGCATTTTGAGGGCGACCAATATTCTGATGGCCGGAGCGACGGTGGTGGTCAGTGGTTACGGGTGGTGTGGGCGCGGGGTGGCCATGCGGGCCAGAGGGCTGGGGGCCAGGATCATCATCACCGAGGTCGATCCGGTGCGGGCCATCGAAGCGGTCATGGACGGCTACAACGTCATGCCTATGGCCGAAGCAGCTCCGATCGGCGATCTGTTTGTGACCCTGACCGGAGATATCAGGGTCATCCGAAAAGAGCATTTTGAGGCCATGAAAGATGGGGCCATTGTGGCCAACTCCGGCCACTTCAACGTCGAGCTGGACATCCCGGCCTTGGAAGAGATGGCCACGGGGAAGCGCACGGTCAGAGACTTTGTTGAGGAATACTTCCTCAAGGACGGTCGAAAGATTTATCTCCTCGGCCAGGGCCGGCTCATCAACCTGGCCGCCGCTGAAGGCCATCCGGCCAGCGTCATGGACATGAGCTTCGCCAACCAGTCCCTGGGATCTGAGTTTATCGCCAAAGAGGGGCACAAGCTAAAGAAGAAGGTATACCGCATTCCGGAGGCCATCGACAAGGAGATCGCTCGCTTGAAACTGAAGGCCATGGGCATCAAAATTGATACCCTCCTCCCGGAGCAGGAAAAATACCTCTCCTCATGGGAGATGGGGACGTAAGAACTGGACGCTGCACATCATTTCTGGCACGTACGCCACTCGCCATGGAGAAGGGATGAGAAGAGATAAGAGGGCAGAGAAAGGGCGAAAGACGAGAGCTTAAAATATGAGTATTTTATTTGTAACTATTCCGCTATGCACTGTCATTCCGCTGAAGTGGAGCGGATGGATCGTAACCTTCAGCGCAAATATGGGATCTCTTTTCATCAGTTTTCTAACCAAAAAGATGAAAGCCCCCAGTTTTGAGATTGAACAGGACTACTTCGATTGGGAACTGGCGAGAACAGGAATCGAAGAGATGAAGGCTGAAATCGGCAAATCTGCTTGACGGTTTGTCGGTTAGTCCGTTAATTCGGTTAGTGAGCAACCTCCCGCGGGTTTTGAACCTGCGGGAGGTTTCTTTTTGACTTTTCGACTCTTTAATCCGTGTAATCCGTGTAATCCGTGGATCTATTTCATCAGCACCATACGCTTGGTGGCCGCAAATGAACCAGCCGTAAGCGGATAGAAGTACACACCACTGGCCACTTTCAGGCACGCCCATACCATGAGAGATCTCGGTGCTCAACTCATCTATCTGGCTTTTTAGAATGCTGGCAACTCCTTCGCCCTTTGAGCTGGCACTCTTCAGGAGATTTTTGTTATTTACATCCAAGACTTTCGCGTCAGTAGCAAACATGTCGCCAGCTTTGATGAAACTCCTCAGGACAATGGCATCGATGCCATCCATGCGGCACAGCTCAAAGCCCAAATCCGTG
>JBHIER010000607.1:0-1997 GCA_046760705.1 bacterium | reverse complement strand
CCGCATAGCGGATGAAGTTGACTCTGAAACGTCTTGGAACCGCGCGAAGTATCGCTTCTTCCAATCCATCCAGTGTCATGTTCGCAAGGGTAGGAGAGATGATTCCACCCTGCGGCGTTCCTTTTCTGGTGGGAAAGGTGATGCCCTTTTCCACATATCCGGCGCTCAGCCATTGACGCAGTATCCTCTTTTCAATCGGAATGTTTTCCATCAGCCATGACTTCGATATGTTGTCATAGCATCCGGTGATATCGCCTTCTAGACAATCGATTCCAAATTAACGTTGCAATATAATTATATTTTTTGTATATTAGGTTCCAAACTCTTTTGTTTAATAATAGAGGGAGGAACTACAATGCCATTTGTTAGTGAACGTCCTAAACTTAAGTTGTCACCTTCTGAAATCAATGAACTTACCAGGATTCACCGCTCGCGTACAGAAAGCCTATCACGTATTGAACGTGCTGGAATACTTCTTTCTTATCACACCGGTGAAACCGTTTCAGCCATTGCCAGGAAGCTCGAAACAAATCGTCCTAAGGTTGAACGTACCATTGACAGAGCTCTGCAAGTGGGCGTTCTTCCTTCGCTCGATGATCTTCCTCGACAAGGCAAGCCCGCAACGATTCCGGCAGAGGCCAAGGCATGGGTATTATCGCTCGCTTGCCAAAAGCCAAAAGAGCTTGGCTACGCGGCTGAGACTTGGACCATGGCAAGCTTGGCCCGGCATATTCGCAGCCATTGTCAGGAAGCAGGCCATTCATCATTATCAAAGATCTCAAAAGGTACGGTCTCGAAACTGTTATCCAAAGCCGAGATACGACCCCACAAAATCAGATATTATGTGGAGCGTCGTGACCCAGAATTTGATGCTAATATGGTGCAAGTGTTACATGTTTATAAAGAAGTTGAGTTATTGAAAACTCATTTAGAAAACGGTCAAGAACAAACCGTGGCGCTTCTATCGTATGATGAGAAGCCTGGTATTCAGGCCATTAAGAATACATCGCCTGATTTAGCGCCAGTACCAGGACAGCACCCATCCATCAGCAGAGATTACGAATATCAACGTCTTGGAACCGTTTCTCTATTAGCCTCGATGGATCTCATAACGGGACAAGTGCATGGACAAATTCAAGATCGACACCGAAGCCAGGAATTCATTGAACATCTCAAATACTTAGATTCTTTTTACCCCAAGGATATGAAAATTAAAATCGTTCTGGATAATCATTCATCGCATGTTTCAAAAGAGACCAGGCAGTATCTCAAAACCGTTCCCAATCGATTTGAATTCATATTTACACCCACTCACGGTTCGTGGTTGAATCTCATAGAAACCTTCTTCAGCAAAATGTCTCGGTCATTCTTGCGCGCTATACGCGTGGATTCAATAGAAGAACTCAAAAACCGTATCGAACTATATTTTCAAGAAATCAACGACATGCCAGTCATCTTCAGATGGAAGTACAAATTAGATGAAATCTCTACAGTAACTAAAGCCGCTTAATAAATTGCTATGTTAATTAGGAATCGTTCGTCTAGTACCCATGTTGCCGAGTTAGGTTTGGACAGTGTGTTAAATGCGGCTGCCACCGCATCTGCGCATGAGCGGCCTTCACGGAACCCGTAAGAGTTTCTGTCCGCGGTTGTTTCGGCGACCGGAGCCAGTGCCAGCTTATACAACGCTTGCATGGCTCGGTCGTACATGGTTGGGATACTGAGAGGACGTTTCTTGGTGCGGTCTTTCTTTGGGATGTAAATTCTGCGCAATGGTTGTGCTTTGTAACCGTGTTGACGCAGGCTGAGAACCGCCTGCATTTTGACGCGGGTGCCTTTCCAGAGGATGCCGTCCACGCCGGGAGTCTTCTTACCTTTGTTCGAGGTCACTCGTTTGACAGCCAATGCCTTGGCGTAGAACGAGTGTGTGAGAATCCACTGCAAGGATTTAACCTTACCGTGATTTCCTTCATTAACTGCCTTCGCGATGCGCATCT
>JBHIER010000606.1:0-1998 GCA_046760705.1 bacterium | reverse complement strand
TGTTGAAATAGCTTTCAGAGAGGATTGGGCCAAAAGCCATCGGGAATCGTTCCGGTTCTGGTGGCTTTTTTCTTGAGCAGGTGAAAGAGGACAAATTGGAGCATTGGAAGGTTGGCTTGGTGGAGTAGTGGATCGGGTTAGCATTTGAATCTGCGGGAGCTCCAAGATTTTCAATTCACCAATACTCCAACACTCCAATACTCCTGTATTTCTAAAGTACTATACAAAATTTCTCCACCCAAGTCAAGGATTTTTTGGAGCTTTGAAAATTTTGGCGGATCGCCTCACCCCCTCGGATGGAAGGTTCGGTGGACCTCTTTGAGATACTCCCGGTCGATGTGGGTGTAAATCTGCGTGGTGGAGATGTCGACATGTCCCAACATCTCCTGCACAGCTCTGAGGTCGGCCCCGCCCTCCAATAGATGGGTGGCAAAGGAGTGCCTCAAGGTGTGAGGGCTCACCTGCTTCGAAATCCCGGACTCCTTCACATATTTTCGAAGTATCTTCCAAAAACCCATACGGGACAGTGGTTTACCCCGCCAATTGAGAAACACAACATCCCCCCCACGCCCCCTGTCCAGCTTTGGCCGCGCACCGGTCAGATATCGTTGCAGGTAGTCAATGGCCGACCTTCCCACAGGAACAACCCGCTCCTTGCCACCTTTTCCAAATATTTTGAGGCAGTGTTGGGCCAGAAGGAGGTTGGGCAGCCGCAGAGCGATCAGTTCCGAGATGCGAAGACCACAGGCGTACGACAGCTCCAACATGGCCCGATCCCTAAGGCCCAAATCGGTGCTCTCGTCCGGTTGCTCAAGCAGTCTCTCCACTTCGTGCTGATCGAGGACAGGAGGTAACCTTTTCCACAATTTCGGGGCGTCGAGGTACTCCGTGGGATCGGCCTTGGCCAATCCCTCCCCTCGAAGAAATTTGTAGAAGGCCCTGACTGTGGAAAAGTTCCTGGCAATACTGGTCGGCGCTAACCCTACCTCCTGCAGGGCATAAAAAAGTCCCACCACATCCTCCTGCCTGGCTTCAACAGGACGGCGTCCTCTCTGCTCCAAAAATTTCACATATCGCTTAATGTCATTTTCATAAGCGCTTATAGTATTAGGTGATAGACCTCTTTCAATAACCAGATGGTTGACGAACTCGGTGAGATAATCGGCCATCAGAACAGACCGTAGGATTGGTTGAGAAAGGGATTGTGATCCTTCTCCCAGCCGATGGTCGACTCCGGTCCGTGGCCGGAGTAGAGTCTCAGGGGGTCATCGAGGGTGAGTAGCTTCGTCCGTATGGACTCTATCAGTTGGTTGTAAGAGGCTCCAGGGAAGTCGGTGCGGCCGATGGACCCGGCGAAAAGGGCGTCGCCCGTGAAGACGCACCCATCCCCCAGAAGGCTGATGCCTCCGGGAGAATGGCCTGGGGTGTGCAACACCTTCAGCTCGATCCGGCCGATCTCGATCACCTCTCCCTCGGTGACAAACCGATCCGGCGGCGGGGAGACAACGGCCGGCCCGAAGTAGACGGACAGATTCTTCTCCGGATCGGTCAGCATCGGCCCGTCAGAGGAGTGAATCAAAATCTGGGTCCCAGTGGCCTCCTTCACCTCCCCGTTGGCCTCAATGTGATCAGCATGGCCGTGGGTATTGATGATATATTTGGGCTTCATCTCCAGCTTTTCCACCACGGCGAGGATCCGGTCGGGGCTGCCGCCCGGGTCGATGATTGCCCCATCTTTCGTATCCTCACAACCGATGACGTAACAGTTTGTGAAGACGTCTCCTACAACTAAGCTCTCAAGGATCATTTTCTCTCCTCTCACCGGTAACGCCCAGAGCAATTTGTAGTGTAGGGGCTTGTCCCCGTAACAATCACGCCCACACGGGGCTACACTACATTCGTATAGGAGAATATCCCCCTCCAGCGAAACTGCAGGTGAATTGGTAGTGTAGGGGCTTGTCCCCGTAACATTCACGCCCACAAGGGGCTACACTACAT
>JBHIER010000605.1:0-2005 GCA_046760705.1 bacterium | reverse complement strand
ATTGCTGAGATATTCCAGACGGTTGATCATATCTTTGGTGGTCAAAGTAGTGAGGAGGTTCCGAATCTTCCTGAAGGCATCTGAAAAAGGAATCTGAGGGGAGATGATGATACCGTAATGTTTTCGACGCCCCTTGAGGTATTCAACGTAGAGAGGGACATAATGCCTAGGATTGTATGGCTCTTTCTTGACTTATTGCAAACTCAATCTGCTCCTCATCGGAACGTGAAAGACGCCCCACTTCCTTTGCTGAGATGACATCATATCCCCTTTTTCTCAGGGCGGGAGCTAACTCGGCCTGGACGTCCTCATCGAGATATAGCTTTAGCGGCATTTCTCTTTGTCCTTCGGCTTGCGTTCAGCTTCTTGGACATAGCGTTTCCAGTACTCTTCATCCCGGTTCAGCCTAACCGCCTTGTCGATCTCCTCCTTGTGGTCGTAGTAGTAGGACAAGGCATCATACACCTGGGCCAGGTTGAGGTGAGGCAGGTGATGGACAATTTCCTCAGGGGTGTAGCCGACGTATTGGATATACTCGACGATGCAACGGACCGAGATCCGTGTCCCCTCAATAATAGGTTCGCCCCCGCAAACACCCTCTTTGCGCGTGATATAGGGATGTTTGATCCTTTTAGCCACAACTGACATCTCACGTCCCTCCCTTTCAGTAGGATTTATGGGTGTTAAAGTTACTTAAACATATGTTTATTAAGATAGCTCTATTCAGCCCGATTGTCAACATTTTGATTACTCCTTCAGGTTCAAGAATGAAATTTAGTATCCGCCATCTGCCGTTTATCTTGACGTATAGAGTATATGAAACTGATGTCCAATTGTCAACACATTTGTTTAGCATTCGCCTCAAATAATCGCCAAGATTTCTGTTGACTTTCCCCGCTGGAGAATGTATAATAAGCTGAGGGGGTCTCAAAGGGAAAGGAGGGCAAAGAAGGGAAAGCAAGGGAAACATCCGCAGTCATCGAAATGGGGATGATAATGGGTCAAAAGCTTGGTTCGATATTTAGAGGCAGCCAGAGGAAGAGGCATTTGAGAGCATCTCTGGACGAATTCACCCGGGCTCTTGCTCTCATCGTGGATTACGAGCAGGTGCTGCACTCCATTCTGGCCAAGATCAAGGAGATGGCAGGAGTGGATGCGATCTGTGTTCTCCTTCTTGACCCGGAGACAAACCTCTTCCAGGCTAAAGCAAGTCGAGGGTTGGACGGGTCTTTGGCCGGCCGGATAAATTTCTCCCCCAAGGGCCAACTGGCCAAATGGCTGCGGACCAACGAGACATATCTTGCCGTATCACAAAGTCGCTGGATTGATGGCTTCCTTCGACCGGAAGAGTTAAAAATTATCAGTGACTTTAAGTTCGAGCTCTGTTTCCCTTTGATGGCTATGAACCAGTTGGTAGGGATGGCTCTATTGGGCAAAAAAGCCGATGGCCAGTCCTTTGCTTCGGAGGAGTTGGACCTTTTGACATTGCTCACCTCACAGTCGGCATTGGCTTTAGAAAATGCCCGCCTCTTTGAGGAGCAGAAGAGCCGGTTGAGAAAGATGTACCGAGCCGACAGATTGGCCACCACCGGCCAACTGGCCGCCGGTGCTGCCCACGAGATAAGAAATCCACTCACATCCATCCGCAGCACTATCCAATACCTTCAAAGGGGATACCAAAAGGGTCCTGAGAAGAGGATGGTCGATGAACTGCTAAAAGAGGTGGACCGTATAGATGGGATCATCGATGGCCTGCTCAGCTTTGCTCGGCCGAGTGAGCCCAAATTGGAATCGGTGGAGCTCTCAAATCTTCTGGATCAAGCCCTGACCCTTGTCTCGACTGCCGCCCGGAAACAACCCACAAGCCGGCCGGGTTCATGAGAAACCGGTTCCCGAACATCTATGAGAAATGCCTCGCCGTCGGGATCGACATGGATAGAGACCCGGTGCCGGTCGTTCCCGCGGCGCATTACGGTTGCGGAGGGGTCAGGACGAACCTCTCTGG
>JBHIER010000604.1:0-2007 GCA_046760705.1 bacterium | reverse complement strand
GAAGCGATTCTCCCCATCATTCGCAAGCGTTTGAGTTCACATTCCTCATGTTCCCCCTTGCCAGCGATTCCACATCCATGACTTCGACTGACATCAGCGAGCTTTCAGAATCACAGGCACATCCAACTGGGACATCACCGTGAAAGCATCGGGCAGGATCGCCGTCTGCCCGTCCGGGTTCTGCAAGATCACTGTGTAAGTGCCAGCGGGCAACAGGGACGGGACGGTAGCGGTGAGTGTGGTTGACGAGACGCAGTGAACGTCCAGCGCGGCGATGCCCAGGTTGACCCATGGCGTAGTTATGAAGTTCGTACCAGTCAGAGTGACCTCGGTCTCGGTTGTGTTCACACCCGAGGTAGGAGAGATGGCCAGTAGAGTCGGCGCTGGGTTGAGGGATTGACCGCGAAGGCTGAAGAGGCCAGGCTTGTCGGAAGTCACCATCGCCTGAGTCGCCGATATATCCAGCGTCGTCGTGAGGGGTACCCACTCTACTTCAGCTTCGTCCCAGTGGAAGAGACTCAGCGTGGATTCATCTACATAGACCAGTTCCGAGGTAGTGTAGGGGACAGTGGTGGTTACCGGTATGACGAAGGAAGTCAGCGGGGTGCCGTCGGTGTAGACGGCGGTAAGTTGGAAGGTGTGCCCTGTGGCTACTGCTGCTGATGTGGCTGGCCGAATGGCGTCCGTTGACGAACCGGTACCGATCCGACGCCCCGCCATAGCCGCACCGCTTATCCCGCCACCAGGTTCCGGGGCGATGGTGAAAGCAAGCAGGACCACGTCGCTCACTGCTCCGGCAGGGATATCAATCCTGACACCGTCAGATGAGACCAGAACCTGCTCGGTGTCCGGCGACAGGGCGACCGGCTCCGGGGGAGGGTCGAACTCCCACAGCCAAGTGCTTGGTGTCCCAGTGTGCTGCTGACCTTTAGCGTCCGTGAAAGCGAACGTCCATGGGTCTATCTTTGTCGGGTCGAACCCATAGGGATCGACCTTCTCGTCGGTCTCAAACAGGCCATTGCCGTTTCGGTCATAGTATACACCGAAGTGCAGATAAGGACCGATACTGCATCGCGGGGCCCCGCTGTTGCCCACACTCCCAATGCGTTCTCCAGCCAGGACATGGCCCGATCGCTTCCAATACTGGTCGTTTTTCAGGTGCCAGTAGACAGTCTGATATTGGCCGTGGTTGATCTTGACGAAATTGGAGCCGCAGGAGTCTGTTCCTGAAGTGATATCGCCTTCTGCCGCGGCCAGCACAGGCGTTCCCTCCGGCAGATTGTAGCTGAAGTCATAGCCGTCATGACCGCTGTAGCAACTGAGACCACCTTCACATGCGGACAACGTGCCGGAACGTTTGTCGCCGGTGAACACCAAAATAGTATCGCTGGAGCCTTGCGGCTCCGAACCGCCCAAACTGAGGGGCAGTAATGGATATTCATGGTCAAAATAGGAGTAGATTCGATCAAGGCCGTTTTCACCAGGGTTGTGGGGATAGGGAAGGCTGAGCTGTGTAGCCGGCCGCTGTGTTGAATGAAATATGCCGCCGGTGGCTTGCCACACAATGTGTGGTTTCCCCGTGCTATAAATGACAATCCCCAACCACAGCACGGAACCGAACCGATTTGCGCATTGACTCTGATGTTTGCTCCAAATGAAGTACCTCCATCGGTTGAGAGGGTTGTGTAAATGTCACCCCTTGAGTCAGTGGTATCTCGTGTGTCGAACCAAGAGACGAGAATCTGCCCAGATGGCCCAACCGCTATTGATGCTAGGCCTTGATCTCGTGACTCAGTGTCATCGTTCACCCTTTGATTGGGTTGAAAGGAAATCCCCCCGTCGACTGAACGCGCAAAGTAGATATCACCGTTCCCATTCCGGTAATCAGTCCATACCACATACACGCGGTCATTGCCGTAGATTGCCAGTTGGGGCCATGTTTCCCCAAATGTCATAGCTGGACCATCGTTTACACGACGGCTAGCTTCAAAGGTTGCTCCCCCATCG
>JBHIER010000603.1:0-2010 GCA_046760705.1 bacterium | reverse complement strand
CTTATCAGGGTGAGAACAAAGAATCACCACTACCCTTTCATGCTCCCGAAGCCCTTCTATGGGCATGAGAGGCTTTAAGACATTGTCTTCATATACAACTTCAACTGTTCGGGTCATGTTACACCTCCGTCTATGTAAACTACGATGAATCTCTTTAAACCAATAATAACACTTTCCGTCTCCTTTGTCAATGCTTTTTTGAGAAAGGGTCGAAAGACCCTGAAATGATGAATCATTTCACTCCGGGGCAGCGTGTCGATTTGATGAATATCGTAAATTAGAAATATGGAGTGCAACGACTCATCGTTGCGTGGTCAGAGCGTTCAAGTCTCCATGCTTTCTCGAACGTATCATCTCTCGTGTCTGACCTTGACCTTTTCTCCACCCAAAAGATCATTAAAACCATTAACAATGACTCTGTCACCTTCAGCCAAGCCGTCTAAAATTTCGGTGAGTATACCGTTGCTGATTCCCTTTTCGACAGGCCGAATTTCGGCTTTGCCTTCAGCATCAACCACGTAGACTATCGTATTGCCCTCTCTTTCCGTCAGGGCGTCCTTGGGAATGGCTAAAGCCTGCTTTTTGGATGAGATGGCAATCTCCACTGTGGCGAAATTGCCAGGTTTAAGCAAAAGCTGGGGATTATCTGCCTCCACCTGCACCTCAAAGTTCCGCGTCTTGGGGTCGGCCGAGAGGGCAATCCTGGTCACGGTCCCATGGATCTGGTGACCGGGATCGGCATCGATGCTGATGGTGGCCTCCTGACCTATTTTGAGTTGCCCGACCATGATTTCACTCACCTGAAGCACGACCTTCACCCGGTCGATCTGGGCAATGGTGGCGATAGGCTCACCGGGCACAGTGATGTCGCCGATGTCAACGCCTAATGAGGTCAATACACCGGAGATGGGCGCAGTCAGATCTAACAGAGAGGCCGCGGCCTCAAAATTGGCTTTGGCCACCTCGTAAGACGTTTTCACTTGGTCCAAAGTTTGATCGGAGATGGCCCCCGCTTCTCGCAGCGCCTGCATCCGTTGGTAGTCCTTTTTGGCATTTTCGTAGGCCGACCTGGACTGCTGATACCTGGCGTTGACACTCCCTTGGTCTAACTCCGCAATCACCTGGCCCATCTTCACGTAATCACCCTCTTTGGCATTAACCTTGACAATCTTCTCGGAAATCTTCGGATTGACGTAGGACTGTAAGATTCCCTCTACGGTACCTGTGAACTGTCTGGTTACTCGCAAATCCTGTTTTTCAACAACCACCACATCCACCGGCACCCCGACCTCCTTCTGGATTTGGGAGATACTTCGAATCTCCTCAGTTGCCTTGCGAGCCGAAAAGCGGTACGCAATCGACCCGACGAAGAGAAGCCCGATGATGATGATCAAGATCAGCTTCTTCATTCCCCTTTCCCTTTGAGATATTCGGTTCCAATCGTACCCACGGCTCTGTCCAGATCGGCCGAGGCGACTGTATATTCGTACAAAGCCTGGGCATAGTTGGTCCGGGCCTGGGTCAGAGCCAGTTGGGCGTCCATCAATTCCAATTGAGTGCTGATGCCGTTGGCATACCGCACCTCAGCAATATGCAGCCCTTTCTCCGCCTGTTGTACGGTCTTGCTCTGGGCTTCGATCTTTTCTTTCGCCTTTTTCAAATTGAGCACCGCCTCTTTCACTTCCATTCTGATTCTATCTTCCAGATGGTCCTTTTGGTACTGAGCTTGGAGGAGTTCGGCTCTGGCTTGGTTCACCTGACCAGAAGTCTTCCACCCATCAAACAGAGGAAACTGCAACACTAAGCCCGTGTTCCAGCTATCGATCCAGTCGCTCTTTCTCAGTTGCAACCGGTCGATCTGGGCCTGGAACTGTCCGCCGGTGACCAGAAAGAGGGAGGGTTTCAAGCCTGATTTGGCAATTTTGACCGCCTGCTGGCGCATCTTTATCTGCAGCTCCATCTCTTTTATCTCAGGTCGGCTGGCCAATGCCTGTTGCGTCAATCGACTCA
>JBHIER010000602.1:0-2018 GCA_046760705.1 bacterium | reverse complement strand
GATAATTTTTCCTCACCTGTCATTCCGGTTCCGACGATAGGAGGATACCGGAATCTCCTTAACTTAAATACGGAGATTCCTCCATTGTGCTCTGCTTTAGCCGGAATGGCAGTGCATAGCTGAATAGTTACAAATAAACTTAAACAAAATCGGGTCTCAATTTCTCTTCCACCATGCGCTTGAACTGGCCGCCGGGTGAGACGTCCCCCTCCAATCCCAATTGATCGGCCGATACAGAGGTCAGCCCCTACATTCGAAATCATCACCATTCAACCGGTAGACATGATGCAAAAAAAATAACACTTAAGCTGGCATAAGATCAATAGTAACGGGAAATTGAGCCTGGCTCCACGAGACCTGTCTGCCCACTCCTACCACTGTGCCTTCGACCCTCACCCGAACATCCTTATCGAAATAATCCCCATGAGCAATGAGGGCTAAAGGCTCTGTCCTGCGGGAATCAAGTCTGATCGTTATCTTTTGATCGGACCGGGCCATCACCTCGCACCGCACCCCTTGATCTGCGGTGAGGACCCGGGAGTTGGCGAAACCAAAAGTGTATCGACCCTTCTCGGTTGAGACGAAACAATCGAAGATCTGGACACGCATCGTGGCTCCACAGATGGGGTCGAAAACGAGGTGACCCACAGGATGATAAAATCCGATCCCACCGAAGAACTCAACAATCATGCTGCTGACCAGACCGTTCCACCCGAAGAAATAGACCTGGCCTTGGGTCATCTTCCCGTTCAAAGGATCGTAGTTCTCACCGAATCGCCTCTTTCCAAACTCCTCCCGGGCCGATCTGAGAACCAGTTGCACTGTCCGATCGATGATGCATTTGGCCTCGGTGTAATATCCCCACTTCATCAATCCCTTCAGAATGAGCCAATTGGCGCTCAACCAGACGGGCTTGCGCCACCAGGCCCCAGAGAATTTGGATCCGAAAGTTGGCTCGTCCACAGCCACCGTCGGGACCGGGTACTCTGTCCAAAACTCCTTGGGATCGGTCAGATGGCTGACAATCGACCTCCGCTGATCCCCGCCGATGCCATCCAGCAGAAGTGGAAGAAGTGATTCAAAGGTCTTGATCCTGATCAACTCGTGAGTATCAAAGTATCTCGGGTAAAAGAGCCCGGTCTCTCGGTCGTAGAATTCGGTCAGGACGGTTTCTTCAATTCGCTGCGCCTCCGCTAAAAAATCCCTCTCCTCATCCTTGAGGCCCAGAACTCGGGCCATTGCTGCCCAATATTTCCAGTCAAGGTACATAAAAATGGCCAGGAGAAGGTCTTCCACCCCCTCAGCCCCTCTTTTGTCCCAATAGGGTGAATTGTCCACACCGCTCTCCCAACCGTGGATGTATTCGCACATCCCATCGCCGTCTCTGTCCCGCTCCCGGTACCAGAAGGAGTGAAAACTTTTCAGTTTCGGATAGACTTTCCTCAAAAACCGGTGCGCCTGCCCTTCCCCCTCGTAAAATCCCTTGGCCCGATAGACCCCCCAGCCGGCCATGGCCAAGACAGGGGCTTGAGTCAGGGGCTCGGGGTGAGGCTCTTGGCGGGTAGGAAAAGTGGCTATGGGAATGAGTCCGTTGGCATGCTGGTTATCCAGAAGCGTCAACAGACTTCCCTCTACCAGCCGGTACTCCGAGGTCGAAACGAGAGGCAACCCTAAGAAGAAGATGTCCCACAGCCACACGCCGTAATAGTGCACTTTCGATGGGAGGAGGGCCGGCCAGGTGATGCCTGGCGGCTGGGAGGCCATTGCCTCAACAGCATTGGCCTTGGCGATGTATAGGCCGTAGAGATGCGCTTTCTGAAGCAATAGGTCGCTTGTTTCGATCCTGTATTGACCGAAAAATTCGTTCCAGCCTTTGGAAACAATAGTATTCCCGGAGAATCCGGTCTCGGACTTCTGAGCCTCAGACGGAGCATCCCGCCATTGACTCAACCTCTGCAACACCTCCTCAGGACTCTCCCCCACCACAATCGTCGCAGCAAAAGATGCCTTTAACAGAG
>JBHIER010000601.1:0-2021 GCA_046760705.1 bacterium | reverse complement strand
GATTCGCAATAACAGGGAAACAGGTGTTTTTCAGACAGACACCAATTGGTCTCTTTCCAGAACCGCCTCTGATACCCAGAACAACGAGATTCCGGCTGCAGTTTCCCCCGGACTTGTTCCGGGGCCGGAATGACAAATCTGGGCATTTTCGGACGGACATCAATTAGGGGGGGACTCTGACGTGCATCAGCAAATGGCAGAATCCAAAAACCTGAAGCTCGGTTCACCCCCAAGGTTGATCGCCTGGGAGATCACCCGAAGTTGCACCTTGAACTGTCGACACTGTCGAGCTGCGGCCCGGTATGGACCCTATCCCAATGAATTCACTACCGATGAGTGTTTCAAAGTGTTGGACAACATAGCCTCCTTTGCCAGACCAATTATGATATTGACCGGGGGTGAGCCCATGCTCCGGGACGATATCTTCGAGATCGCAACTTACGGCAGTCGGCTGGGGCTGCGCATGACCATGGCCCCCTGCGGGTTTCTCTTTGATAATGAATCGGTGCAAAAGATGAAAGCCGCCGGCATCGAGAGGATCAGTCTCAGTTTGGATGGGGCCACGGCCCGGACCCACGACACCTTCCGTCGGATCGAAGGGGCCTTTGATGCGGTCGTGAGGGCCATGCGGTGTGCCAGAGAAAAAGACCTCGATTTCCAGATCAACACCACTGTAACCAAACACAACCTCAAAGAACTGGACCACATTCTCCAATTGGCCATCGAATCGGGCGCTGTCGCCTTTCATCCCTTCCTTTTAGTTCCCACAGGTCGAGGGAAAGAACTTGCGGGTGAGGAAATTTCTCCAACGGAATATGAGAGTGTATTGAACTGGATTTATGACCAGAGGAAAAAAGTGCCCATCCAATTCAAACCCACGTGCGCTCCCCACTATTATCGCATCTTCAGACAGCGGGAGAAGGAGCAAGGTCGGCGGATGACCCCTCAGACCCACGGTCTGGATGCCATGACCAAAGGGTGTATGGGCGGCCAATCCTTCGCCTTCATCTCCCATACTGGCAGAGTCCAGATCTGCGGATTTTTGGAAACGGAGTGCGGGGATGTGAGAAAGGAAAATTATGATTTTAGAAAGATATGGGAGACGTCACCAATCTTTGAACAGATGCGAAATCTGGACGGGTATCATGGGCGTTGTGGATACTGCGAATACAGAAAGGTGTGTGGAGGCTGCCGGGCGCGGGCCTTCGCAGCCACTGGAGACTACCTCGATGAGGAACCCTACTGCATTTATGAACCTAAAATGGGAGCGAAGGAATCCCCCTGCAAAGGCCGTTTGATTGGAGTGAGATCAAAGTGAGTCATCATAGTGGAACTCTCTTTGAAAGGGCCCTGCGGTTCATCCCCGGCGGAGTGAACTCCCCGGTTCGGGCCTTCAAAGCTGTTGGTTGTCATCCCCTGTTCATAAGACGAGGGTTGGGTTCAAAAATTTACGATGTGGATGGGAATGAGTATATCGATTATGTCGGCTCTTGGGGGCCTTTAATCCTGGGCCACAGCCACCCCGAGGTGCTGGAGGCGTTAGTGGAAGCAACCCGAAATGGCACCAGCTACGGTGCCCCAACGGAAATTGAAGTGAAAGTGGCAGAGTCCATAGTCGATGCTGTTCCTTCAATAGAAATGGTCCGCATGGTCAATTCCGGCACCGAAGCGACCATGAGCGCTATCCGGTTGGCTCGCGCCTATACAGGTAGGGACAAGATCATCAAATTTGCGGGATGCTACCACGGCCACGGAGACAGTTTCCTGATCAAAGCCGGTTCCGGGGCGACCACCCTTGGCGTACCGAGTAGTCCAGGGGTGCCAAGGGGGATCGCGGCGGACACTCTCAATGGACAGTTCAATAACCTCGACTCCGTCAGGCAGTTGATCTCAAGCTGCCCGGAGCAGATTGCAGCCATCATTGTCGAGCCCGTGGCCGGGAACATGGGGGTCATCCCGCCGGAGGAGGCATTTTTGAGAGGTTTGAGGGAGCTGTGTGACTCCCACGGCATCATTCTCAT
>JBHIER010000600.1:0-2023 GCA_046760705.1 bacterium | reverse complement strand
ACGGAGGAGGCCTCATAATATAAGAAAGGAGGCGACCAAATCCATTGACTTTTTAACGTAATGTCTTCGCCTTCGGCTGGCAATGACAGAAAGGGGCTTTTTTGTGCGTTAACGCCATTGCCGATAAAGTGGGAATTTCCCAGTCGCCGATTATTTATTTAATTTAGCCCTTCCCCTAAAATTACCCAAATCTCTATTCTGCTGCCATCGCCAGAGCCCCTTAACGGAGCAGGGACCCGTGGCGATCTCACTGGCCAGGCATCCACCTCCGAATGGAAAAAGAGTTGATTGTCGCAGGCGGTGCGGTTATCTTTATGAACCAAATGTAAAAGAATATGGTGCCTGTGGCCACAGATTCGAAATTGAGGAGCCATTCATTATGGTGGAGTTTGACCACGTCTTCAAAAAGTACGCAAACTGGAACATCCTCGACGACATCACATTTCGAATTGAGCGGGGGGAGTTCATCTTTCTGACAGGGCCGTGCGGGGTGGGCAAAAGCACGGTGCTCCGCCTCATCACCATGGCCGCTTTTCCCACTCAGGGCTGGGTCCGAGTTGACAGATTCCGGTCGGACACCATCCGGCGCAAGGAGATTCCGCTGTTGAGACGGAAAATTGGGGTCGTCTTTCAGGACTTCAAACTCCTCACCGATAGAGACGTCTTTGAGAACGTGGCCTTCGCCCTCCAGGTCACCGGGGCGAAGAGGAGTGAGATAAAAAGGAGAACCCTTCAAGCACTCTCTTCTGTGGGATTGAACCACAGACGCAAGGCCATGCCCCTGGAACTTTCCGGAGGTGAACAACAGCGCGTTGCCATTGCCAGGGCTCTGGTCAACGAGCCCTTTCTCCTCCTGGCCGATGAGCCTACAGGAAATCTTGACGGCCAAGCGGCCTCCGATATTCTTGAACTTTTGAACACGATCAACGCCCGGGGGACGGCCGTCTTAGTAGCCACCCACGATGAGCGTGCGGCCGAAACCTGCCGCCATCGAACCCTTCGTCTCGAAGACGGAAAGGTCACAGAATAGGCGTTCGATGCTTGGATATATCTTCAAGGAGGCTCTTCGAGGCCTGAACCGGACGAGGGGAACGGTGGCCCTCTCTGCGACAACCATCGCTCTGGCACTTCTCATCTTCGGCATCTTTCTTTCGGCCACCGTAAACGTGCGGCGGGCCATCCATCTCCTGCAGGAGAAGGTGGAGCTCGAGATCTACCTTGAGGACTCGATCACGACCGATCAGGTGGAAGGGCTCCTCGACAGGATCGAGGGAGTGGATGGGGTCATGGAGGCCGTCTACATTTCGAAGGAGGCTGCCCTCAGGGAAGCCCAACTCGATACCGTCCTCCTCAACGCCGTAGGAACAAACCCTCTGCCGGCATCGATCAGAGTCCGCATGAGAGAGGGCTACCGATCAGCAGCCGGGGTGGCGACCGTCGTCCGGGCGATAGAGAACGATCCCGGAATTGAGGAGATTGCATCTGGGAGGCAATGGGCCCAACAACTGGACCGATTCGTCCTCATCCTCTCTCTGACCACAGCGGCCATCGGAATCATATTCGGACTCGCCTCGGTCCTGGTCATTTCGAACACCGTTCAACTGACCATCTTCTCCCGCCGGGAGACGATCGACATTATGCACCTCATCGGCGCCAAGGAGAGCTTCATCCGAGGCCCTTTTATCATCGAAGGGATCATCCAGGGTGTGACCGGAGGCATCTTAGCCGCTGCCGGGCTCTCTGCGCTCCACTGGGCAGCGCAGCAGAAACTGGCACAACTCCTCCCTCTCGGACCTAAGACGCTTTTAGCTCTTATCGTGCTCGGCGGCCTGTTAGGCGGTCTGGGAAGTAACCTCTCAGTGGGGAAATTTCTAAGGACGCAGACGATACCTTGAGGTATAAACATGGCTGGTACAAGAGAGACCATCCTGTGGATGTTCCTGCTTCTTCTTCCCATGATCTGTGAGATCGGTGCTCAAGATCGGGAATTGGACGCAAAAATCAAGGGCAAAGAAGAGAGCCT
>JBHIER010000599.1:0-2036 GCA_046760705.1 bacterium | reverse complement strand
GGGTGAACTTCCTGCTGGCCGGGGGCTCGGCCATGACCATGTACGAGACCGGCGAGTTGGATGCAGTGCCTGTGGGCCTGGCCGACATCGAACGCGTTCTGGACCCCTCTAACCCGCTGAACAGGGAGCTCTCGATCACCCTCCCCACTTTGAGCATCTTCTACATCGGATTCAATGTCCAGAAGCCCCCTTTCGATGACCAGAAAGTGCGGCAGGCCTTCAACTACGCGGTTGACAAAGACAAATACGTGGAAGTGGTATGGAAGAAGATGCAGCTCAAAGCGGAGGGCATCCTTCCCCCTGGCATGCCGGGATACAACGAGGATCTACGAGGCTACCCCTACGATCCGGAGAAAGCCCGCCAACTCATCGCCGAATCCAAGTACGGCGACGCCAGCAATCTGCCGGAGATAACTCTAAACGTCTCCGGCGGAGGTGGGGCGGCAGCCCGGCAGGTAGCGGCTATCGTGGAGATGTACAAGCAGAACCTGGGGGTGGATATCGCCATCCAGCAAACGGGATGGGCGACCTATCTCCAAGATCTGAGGGCCCACCGCTACCAGATGTTCGGCCTGACCGCAGGCTGGATAGCCGACTATCCGGACCCTCAGGATTTTCTGGACATTCTGTTTCACAGTGAGAGCCGCAACAACGATACGCAGTACTCCAACCCCGAAGTTGACAGGCTCCTGGAGGAGGCCCGGGGAGAGCAAGATTTTGAAAAACGCATGGCGCTTTACCAACAGGCCGAGGAAATGATTCTGGAAGATGCACCCATTGTGCCGCTGACCCACGATGCGGATTATTGGCTGACTAAACCCCATGTAAAGGGGATGATCTATCCGCCGGCCATTATTCCTAAGCTGAAGTACGTTTCGATAAGCAAGTAGATGTACGGACACAAATGTGAATACTGCGATGGCATCGTGCAGGAGCGGGTGGTAGAACAAGAGGTCTTCAAATGGAATTGGTGCCTGTCGCCACTTTTGCGTGAAGATTGGAGGGAGAGCCTAGATGAAACCAACGGTTTTCCAGGTTGATCAGAGAAAAGTGATCTCTGGGGGTAAGGAGATCTATACTCGAATACGGGAAAAGCTGGAGCCGGAGCACAAGGGAGAGATCGTCGCCATCGAAGTGGATAGCGGGGATTATTTCTTAGGTAGGACCGTCACGGAAGCCACCCACGAGGCCCGAAAGAAGCATCCTGACAAGGTCTTCTACTTTGTCAGGGTGGGATTCCCTGCCGTTTACGTTCATAGATGAAAGCAAGATGACCTTGAGAGGGAGCATAGACGAATACGGCCACTGTTGGGTTCCGGTCACAATTGTGGGCTTAAGACAAGAAATCTCTGTCGAGGCAATCCTCGACACCGGCTTCGATGGCTGGGTGTGCCTGCCTATGCGATTAGCGGTTCAGCTTGGGCTGGAATTATGCGGCTTCCAAACGGTGGAATTTGCAGATGGCACCCAAAAAGAGGAGTTGGTTTTCAGCGGTGGGGTTATCTTTGGAGATAAACGAGACGAGATGGACATCACTCTGACCAGCGGAGGGGATACCCTGGTTGGTCTCGGGTTACTGGCGAATAGTGTGGTGACCATCGACCTTGTGGGGCGGACTCTGGAAATCGTGCAGAAGTGAGGAATGATCACCTACATCGTTCGTCGTCTGCTATGGCTGCCTTTTTTGCTACTGATCATCGCTTTTATCACCTTCGCCCTGGGCCTGTACGGGCCAGGCGACCCGGTGGTGGTGATGCTGGGACAACACGCCAACCCTGAGGCCGCAGCCCGGGTCAGGCACGAGCTAGGGTTAGATAGGCCCTTCCTTGTCCAATACGCCGATTACATCAGGAAGGCGCTCCATGGCGATCTCGGCGAATCTCTGAAATATCGCGGCCAACCCGTAGGCCGGTTGATGGCCAAACGCCTGGCCGTGACCATTCAGTTCAACATCGTCGTCATCACAGTGGGCCTGGCTGTCGGCATCCCTCTGGGAATCCTGGCCGCTCTGAACCGTAATAATCTAATAGATTACC
>JBHIER010000598.1:0-2045 GCA_046760705.1 bacterium | reverse complement strand
GCCACCAGAGCTTCAATACCACGGCCAAATACCGAAAAGTATCGGGTAAAGAACACCGCGACTGGTACGAAAGGATTTGGCAAAAGGGTGTCAAACAATGAATGGCGTCTCCGCAAAAAGCTCCTGACGGGACATTGATTGGATCACCTGGATATTGTTCTACAAAGTTTGAAGTCTGAATAGGTCGGTTGCCGGGTTATCATTATCGCCAAAACGAGCGCCAACATAACGACAATGGTTGAAAAGAGGGCGATACCAGGGTTGGTCTCAAGCAAGTAAGCCCAAACCCTTCCGAAATTGATGCCAATCGCCATCAGAATGATACTATTTCGAATCCTTGCCAGCCCTCGAATCCTCAGTTTCCCATTGCGCATTTTCTGCTTGAATTGGCTGATCGTTCCTTCGATCGCAGGCCTTAAGCGACATTTGCTCCGGTAGTCTTCCTGGCTCAACTGCTGGCGTCTTTGGGCCAGCAGGGCTTGACGATTGTAAAAAGCGAGACTATAGAAGTGTTTGCGACACCTGGCAGGACATTTGTTTGCCCTGGAACAAGCACTGCATATGGCTTTGGCAAAGCGGACAACATGGCGACCGGATTCGGGTTTGTGGACTTGTTCTACCGGAGAATAACCCTCTGGACAGGAAGCAATTGACCTGCCATCAAAACGAAAATCTTTCAGTGAAAGCCTGTCCGCTCGTTCCTTGTGCCTCACTTCAGTGGGGATAATGGCGACGGTCTCTTCCTGACATACCTTCTCCGAATGTTCACCCGTGTAGTTGGCATCAGTAACCATTTCCTCAATGCCGGTTCGCTTCTTGATCCCACGTAAGCGTTCTGCCAGGAAGTCATCATCGGCTACTATATTCTGTTTAACGCAGATGTCAGTTAATAACTGCGCCTTGTTCTCCGGCGCGCAAGTTTCCGCCACGTTAAACAAGTCCCCCTTATAAATCCGCCCGTCCTTCGTCCGACAGGTGGCAGTGTCATCGGCAGGGTTCTGCAATGACCGGGCGCTGATCTCCCGGGATGGTTTTACTTCTACCTGAATTTCTTTTCCCCCTTCTACCATGTTGAACTGCTCCAGCAATATCCGGCCAATGTGCTCATAGCTTCTGAGGGCACTGATCTGTTCATTATCTGCGTATGTTTGGTGAAGCTCAAACAACAACGCTCCCACCCTCTGTAAATAATCACCCACCTCATCCGACTTCAGATAATGGGCGATATGCCTGGCTTCTGTTTCCACATACTCTTTTACCAGGGGATTCCACCGGGCCTGTTCCTTCTCATCCAGATCACGATAGAAGTTCTGCAGTACCTTAACGATCAGTTCCAGACGAGACATCTGCTTGATAAAGGAACCCACAAAGCTGGAGTCCATTCGCTGCGTTTTGACATTTAAGACCAATTCCTCCAGAGAGTTTTCAGTCATTGCCTGAAATTCCTCTTCCAGCAGATTGCGCCCCATTTGGGCTTCGTATTCCAATAACCGCTTCCGGTTATAGTAGAGCGTCCGTTCTGACAGGGTAACCTCTCCCAGATTCTCCAGCCCCAGAGCATAAGCAGTTAGCAAATTGAAATGGAACTGCTCCAGAAGTTCCGCGTCGGTATAATCGAACATCCACTTGATGACCTCCAGGCCAACCCAGATGTTCACCGGGAAGTTCGGGCGGCTATCTATATCGCTGTATAGTGCCGCATATCGCCGCTCATCAATCTTCTTGAAGACCAGGTCTCGAAATCCTGGCGCCCAACTCTTGTCCATCATCTTCTTAACCCCGCATGGAAGCTGGCCCACCGTGTTAAAGAAATTCCCCTGTTCATGTCTGTGATTCTCTCTGAACATCAGCCCACCTCAAGTCGAATAGTCTCCAACTCAAGTTTATAGCATAGCTAACTCAGCTTCAATACGAAGGCCCTCGACCTTTTTGCAGGAACGCCATAGAGAGTTTCTTAAGAAAGGAGTTGCGATGGGAAGAGCCATCGCTCGGGGGAAACTATTTCCCCAGTGCTACTCGACAGACCGCAGATACGGCCGGCTCTG
>JBHIER010000597.1:0-2053 GCA_046760705.1 bacterium | reverse complement strand
CCATCACGGCGAAGTTGAGGAGGATGGTCAGGCTAATGGGCACCACGGCAATGAACCCACCCACAAAGGACCTGTGGATCAATGCCAAAAGAAGAATAACCGCAACCAGGGCCAAAAGCAGGGTCTCGATCTGGGTGGGCATTAGCTCCTTCTCCATCCTATCGAAAATGGGAACCAGGCCGGTGTGATGAAAGGCTACCTGAAGCTGCTCTACCAAAGGAGGATCCACTTGGGCCGAGAGCCTCTCATATTCCTGCCAGTTTAGAGTGATAAGATTATCGTTCGCATCCCACAGGTCGCCCTTCAGGTCCCTGAGGAGATTCTTATCATCAAGAGGTTGGAGAAGCACGTCAACAATCAGCCGCAGCATCCAACCGACCCTTGCCCCACCTATAGACTCCCAGATCACCCACTTCAGGGATTGGGACAGGAACTCCACGTCCTCATTACTCACTCCCCTTACTTTTGAACGCACCAAAGCGGTGATCTCTGCGGCAGAGATTTCTCCGCCTTTTAGCACCCTGTCACCCAGGGTTTCGGCTATACTTTCCGCCTCATCCCTTGAGTTAAATTCCACCTCGGATTCTGGGCTCAGTAAATACTCTGCAACGCTCTTCTGAATGGAGACGGAGGCCTTCTGCAGCCATCCCTTATCCATGAGGGCAGACCGGAGGCTTGCCTCTATCCCTTTCCGATCCACCTCAATCCCTCTCTTCTTCAGATCCCAAAGGATCTTATCTGTAATCTCTCTTTGCCGGAGTTCAAGAAGGGCTTTTCGTAGCTCAGGGGGTGTTTGCCGTAGATCCAGAACCGCGATCCGTTGGGGAAATCTCTTAAGGAATTTTTCGATGTCTTCGGTCGTCTCAGCAAACTCCTTGGTGTGCATGCCCCTCAATCGGCCTTGAATGAGGGCCTCGGTATTCTCAATTGCTACCAATTGCTTAGTGATCTCCTCATCCTCGATAAAAAACCAGAGGTTGGCCACACCCTCTTTGGCCTCCGGAATTCGGTAGCGATTGGTCATTACCTCATTCATTTCAGCGATCACATCGGCTATGGACTGAAAATTGCTGGTATAGGGCAGAGTTTCCAGGTACTTCTCCAGGTATCTCATCGCCTTAAGGGTGGCGGGATTTTTGATATCCCCTTTTACCAGGATTTGGATGGGAGTGGAGCCGCCGAACTTTTCCCTTAAAAGCATCTCAGCGTGATAGGGATCGCTCCCTCTTTTCAAACAGAGGGCCCAATCAATGTTCCTTTTTATGCGAGGAATAGCTATGGCAGCGAGGATCACAATTAGCCCGGCGGCAATGACAAGTAGCTTTTTCCGTCGGTAAACAAACTCTCCAAGGGCTTCCGTAAACTTTCTTGAACCTTTAGGCGATGTGCTTGTAGAGCGGAAGGGCCGCTCTTTTGAAAAGGCGAGCAAAGGTGGGAGAAAGGCTAGGGTCACCACCAGAGCGAAGAAGACTCCAAGAGCTGTGACTAACCCGAACTGACGGATGACCGAGAACTGGGAGATAACCAGAGAGGAAAACCCCACCATAGTGGTGACGGTGGTGAGCACAATGGGAACGCCCATCTCGGAAAAGGTCTCTTTAACGGCTAATTTAGCGTCATCTTCCCCTCCACGTCTTTCATAGTACCGCTTCATCAGATGGATACCGTCGGCTGAGCCCATAGCCAGAAGGATGATGGGCATAATGCCGGAGAGCATGTCCAGCGAAAGGTCGAAGAGGGCCATAAGCCCCACCGTCCAGATCACGCTGATAAGCACGACTGATATCGGTAAAAGGACACCCCCTGGCCTCTTGAACGCCAGGACGAGGACAAAAAGCAGTATGAACACGACTAGAGGAACAAGGGTCTTGATATTGCTGGCAATAAGGTTGGTCATGTTGTAGATCAGAAAGGGCATCCCCCCATAATAGAGCTTGATGTTCAAGGGCTGTTGCGTGCCAGAGGCGATTTCTCTTGTGACCTCTCTAATCCTTCCTGTCAACTTGAATTGGGCCATGGCATTGGCCACAACATCTCCAGCGAAACGCAGCAG
>JBHIER010000596.1:0-2068 GCA_046760705.1 bacterium | reverse complement strand
TTCTATATCTGTCTTTGCCGATGTAAGACGCCTAAAATAAGAGGCGTTGGTGAAGTTTGGATTGGTTTCTCCGTCCTGACTTGATACTGATGCCACAACGAAATTATCTTTCGATAGCAAACTATAATCGATATTGGTAGTTGTGTCTGTGTATAAAGGCACACCTCCAACTACAATCTGACTGATTTCTGTGTTGTCGCTCCGTGCTCTCAGACAAATAAAATTACCGACAGGCAAATGCACCGTTCCCCATGCGTCTACGGTGATATCTGAAGTAGTAATTGTGACGGTGGCACCGGTTTGAGGGTCCCCAAAAGTATCGGTCTCCGCGGAGGTCCATGCGCTGCCGAATTGAACTGGCAGGGGCGCGATGTCATCGGCGAAAGAGTAGAGAAAGGAAGTATCAGGGGTTACTATTCCTGCTCCTAAAGTAGAGAAGTATGTGCTGGTCACTTCATAGTAAGTGTAGGATTCAAAGCCGGGTGTTGACTGGGAAATAGCTCTCATTACGAAGTTGGATTGTGGAAATTCGGTCACGAAGGGTGTGCCCTGCGGACCTAAAAATTGCTGGGTAGCTTCAATACCTTGAACAACCACCGATCGAAAGTCCCAGGTCTGGTTGGCACCTGGAGAACCAACGTTGACCGTAATGCTTCCGGTTGTGTCATTCTCAAAGGTCTGTGATTTCCCAATGAGGCCGAGAATATCACTGGAGTGGATAGTAATCTGGGAAAACACATCTTTTGGTAAGATTGAGAACATAAAGACGATGGAAATAAAACTAATAAGCTTTAACACTTTCCACATGACATCCTCCCTGTTTAATACATCCTTAAATTTCACAAGCACAGCTCTGACAACTTCAATCGGCTCTTTGTCTTCTCGAACTCCTCACAAAGAAGAGCGAGATCATTGAAAGTGCGATCATCCATAGTTATGACTCTATCGTTTATCAGGATCGAAACCATCTGCTCGGGTAGGAGTTGGACTCCACCCCGCTTCAGCTCAACCTATTCTGGATAGCGGCGGGCAGGAGTGCAACTCCTGCCCCAGCACAATTGGGATAGTTCTACAAAGTCAAGAAAGTTGAAATTATCAAGTCGTTAATACGCATCTGAGAGCAGATGCATGTTTCCGATCCGAACCCGGGTCAGACCTGCCTCTTTGGCTGCCGCCTCACACTCCTCGGCGTGTCTGTGGGAGGTGGTGGGCAGGTCCGGCATGTAAAAATGGGGATAAAAAGCCAACAGAGAGTAAGGGATGTCCGGGTTGAGGGAGGCGATGAATGTGGCGATTTTGCCTACCTCCTTTGCGTCCACATAGCCGGGAACCAGCAAGGTACTGGCGATCAAAAATGGTGGGTCTGGCCTCTGGCGTGTATGTCGGGCTAGCCGTTCGAAATTCTCCAGGGTCTGTCGGTTTGAAACGCCGCACAGAGCGATGTTCAACCGCTCTTCGAAGAATTTCAAATCGAACTTGATGCACCCGCCGGATCGCATCGAAAGATCGGCCATCTTCTTCAACAGCGATGGATTCATACTTCCGTTGGTCTCCCAGCAGATTCTCAAGATGCGGTCTCCATTCTGGGCCAGAGCCATCTCCGAGGCCTTCAGGGCGTGGAACAGTTGGGGTGTGGGGTCGCCTCCGAAGTAGCAGATGCAGGCCGTCCGATCATCCACCGCGTCGGCCAACTGCTCGGCGGTCCGAGTCCCAGGCGAGGACGTCCGCTCTCGAAAATGGTAGTTCTGACAAAAGAGACAGTCGAAGGTGCAGGCCTCGTAGAAGACAGCCAGGTTGGTGTGTCCGAACTCAGGGCCGGAGTCGTAAGAGAAATCCGGATAGCCAGCCCCGCTTCCCGCAGGACAAACCCAACTGGCCACACAGTTGGTGGGCACTGGATCGTGGTACCAGGAGACCTTGCCGAGATCCTGTCTCCCACCCAAGTGGGTCAGTTTTCCTCCCCGGTTGGTGCGAAGACCGCAGTAGCCGATGGAACCCTCCCTCATCCGGCAGCGGTTGAGGCAGATGGTGCATAGGACACCATCCTCTTCATGGGGAGGTTCTGACG
>JBHIER010000595.1:0-2072 GCA_046760705.1 bacterium | reverse complement strand
GATTTCGTGGCCAGGACAGACGTTTTTCAGGGGTTTGTCAAAGAGATCGCCATGCAGGTGGCGGCCACCAACCCTCTGGCCGTGGATCGAGAAAACCTCTCTCCAGAGAGTATCGAAAAGGAGAAGGAGATCTACCGCGAACAGGCGTTGGGCCAGGGCAAACCGGAGAAGATCATCGACCGCATCGTTGAGGGGAAGCTGGCAAAATACTTTCAGGAAGTGTGCCTGTTAGAGCAGCCTTATATTAAGGACACCGACAAAAGCGTCAAAGATCTGTTGACCGAGGCAGCGGCAAAACTGGGCGAGAACATCACCGTGAGACGGTTTGTGCGATTTCGTTTGGGGGAGTGATTCAGGGCCTCAGTTCCAAAGGTGCTGCGGTTCCCCCTACTCTCTTTCATCCCTCAATCTCCACAGTTGATCAACGATTTCCGTATGGGTAAACCCGTCTTTAAACGGATTGTGCTGAAGTTGAGCGGAGAGGTGCTGGCCGGTGAGCTCGTCTGCGGAATCGATGGGCAAACCATCGAAAGGATCGCCACCCAAATCCGCGGAGTGAGAGAGATCGGAGTTGAGGTGGCTGTGGTCATTGGTGGGGGGAATATCTTTCGCGGCACCCTTGGCGGTTCCCCAGGGGTGGATCGGATCACCGGCGACTGTATGGGGATGCTGGCCACCATCATCAATGCTTTGGCCTTACAGAGTTGCCTCGAAGCCCAGGATGTGCCCAGCAGAGTTCTGTCGGCCATCCCTGTGGAGGGTGTGGCCGAGCCCTTTGTTCAAAGGCGGGCCGTCGACTATCTGGAGAAGGGGCGGGCGGTCATCTTTGCCGGAGGCACGGGCCATCCCTATTTTACCACCGATACGGCGGCCGCCCTGCGGGCCCTCGAAATCGGCGCTGAGGCCATTCTCAAAGGGACCAAAGTCGATGGCGTCTATTCTGCCGATCCATTCAGAGATCCCCAGGCGACCCAATACGAGCGTCTCTCCTTTATGGATGTTCTGGAGAAGGGGCTGAGAGTGGTAGACACCACGGCGGCATCACTCTGCATGGACAACAATCTACCGCTGGTCGTCTTCAATATACAGAGACAGGATGCCTTGAAACGTATCATCTTAGGGGAACCCTTAGGAACTGTGGTGAAGGGAGAGCGCCATGATTAGGGAGAATCATAAGCGGGCAGAGGAGAGAATGAAGAAGGCTCTTTTGGCCCTGCAACATGAGTTGATGGGTATTCGGACGGGGAGGGCATCGACGGCCCTGTTGGATGGGATCAAAGTGGAGTACTACGGGTCCACGGTGCCACTCCAGCAGGTTGCTACCGTGGCTGTGCCCGAAGCCAGATTGGTCACCATTCAACCGTGGGAGAAGCAGATGATTGCGGCCGTTGAGAAGGCTATTCTGAAATCGGATTTGGGGTTGACACCAACCAGCGATGGCCACATCATCAGGTTGCCCATTCCTCCGCTTACCGAGGAGCGACGGAAGGATCTGGTTAAGGTGGTCAAAAGGATGGCCGAGGAGAGCCGGGTCGGGGTGCGAAACGTTCGACGGGATGCCAACGTTGCCCTGAGGGAAGCCGAGAAGAAGGGAGAGATATCCGAAGATGAGAGCTTTAAAGCCCAAGAGGATATCCAGGAACTGACGGACAGATATATCGAACTCATTGATGAGAGGTTGAAAGAAAAAGAGAAAGAGATCATGGAAGAATGACCGCTCAACAGGAGAAAGGGTGAACAGACCTCTGGAGAACCCCGTCTCTTCGGAGGTCTTTTTTCATTGGCCACAGAGTCACAGAGATAGATGAAAAATAATATGTCATGATCTACATACCGGGATAGGGGAATGGTAACGAAGCCCGTTTCGGTTGCCGTAAACAGTTACGTCAAGAAAATAGAAGGACGAATAACGTAACCGAAAGACGAAACGGACCCCGTTAGATATGAAGTTCTCTCCCGGGGCGGGTATCGTAACCCTGACCCAAAAGCGTTCCTGGTTGCGGCTTCGCTGCCTTTGCGCCGTGTCTCAGTGGCTGATGAATGGAACAGGTCGAGTAAATATGAAAGCCCTC
>JBHIER010000594.1:0-2073 GCA_046760705.1 bacterium | reverse complement strand
TGCGAGCCGCAAAGCCTTGTCCACCCAGGTACTTGCGGGCCAATTCCCCAGAAAGCAGCTCCTGTTTTGTCTCCCCTTTTGATAGATTTACTCTCAGCAACTTCCCGGCGAAACCAAACATCAAAGAACCTCCCTCCTCCTATTGCCCTCCTTTTCCCTTCACGTCTCATTTCGGGAACCCTAAGCTCAGCTCACTCCATGGGGGATCGCACAGGACGATAATCCCGTCAGATCGAGGTGACTCCAAAGCCTCCGTCCACGACGAGATTGGACCCGGTGATGAAGCTGCCTGCCTTCTCCGATGCCAATAGCAGTGTTGCACCCATCAACTCCTCTGGCTCACCAAACCGTCCCATGGGCGTGTGTCCGAGAATCGCATCCACACGGAGTAGTTATCATGTGGAGTCACAGGGGAACATTAGGTGGATCACCCTCTTTTTGGAGGAGGGAGGCGGAATCCCTGTCCAGATAGATATAAGCGTTGGAATGTTCTCTCAAGATTGAGGCTGGATACCAGGGGGAGACGTCTCCCTCCAGGCATTGCTTCACAGCCTTTGCTTTTCTCTTGTCCGGAACCGTGCACACAATTGCCTGAGACTTCATAATCTGACGAATCGACATCGAGATAGCCCGCCTCGGAACGTCCTTCATTGAGGAAAACCAACCCTCGCCTAATTGTTGTTTTCGGCAAGCTTCATCCAGTTCCACGACAATGTAGGGATCTTCAATATCAAAATTAGCAGGCGGATCATTGAAGGCTAGATGGCCGTTTTCCCCAATACCAACGAATGCCACATCAATTTTCTCCACAGAAATAATCCCGTTGAGTCGTTCACATTCGGCATAAGGATCTTGGACATCCCCGTGAATCAAGTGGACCTTGCCGGGATGGACACGATCGATCAACCGCTCTCGCAAGTAACGGCGAAAACTCGCTGGATGATCCTCAGGCAGACCTATGTATTCATCGAGATGATACATTGTCGTTCTTCCCCAATCAATCGAAGTCTGTTCTGTCAGGGCTTTCAGGAATTCGAACTGAGAAGCCCCTGTGGCCGCAATAAAGTTCGCGTCACCCTTAGCGGCAATCGCGTTTCTTAGAATTTCAGCCGCCTTTCCCGCAACGGCGGCCCCACACTCCCCTCTTGACCTAAGGACTTGAATCTTCACGTCTCACTCCATCCTGGGATAAGACCAATTTCCCGTCCCACGCGCCTGGACCAAATCCTGTCTTTTTTTACCGCTGCCGTCAAGCCGCCTGGAAACGGCGGCTAACAAAATGATAAAACCCCCCTTGGGACCACCACATAGGCAACAGTCGTGTGGCATGACTGAGGGCCAATCTCCCGCCTCTCATACCCTGCCCGGTATTGCTCCCTCAGCACAGTCTTCAGTATTCGGTGGCAAAGTAAAAAGCTCCAAATTCAAGGCGCGCAAATCCTGAGGAATGAGGCGTACTTACAGTACGCTGCAGTGACGAAGGATGCAGCGCAACGCAGAAGTTGGACTTTTTACGAAGCCATCAATACTGGATAATCCTCTCCTCGGTGGCACACTGATGATTTGGGCGAAGTAAGTATAAAGTAAAGGCCCCCGTGTGTCAAACGAGGCCGTGTCTTAAGACGGATGTTACCATCTACCTATTACCCTCGCTTTGCAATCGGCATCCAGTCATTTTATCGTATTTGCCTCGAATGTCAGAAACTATCGGTATGAAAATTATCCCACCTTTTTTGCTTGACACGCAAAGCTTCTTCAATCTATAATTCCCATCGTCAAAAGCGAGTTTTTATGGCTATCACCTTCTTATCGTCTTTTCATGTGCCGGTTGGCGTATATATCTATAGGGAGACCCTGAGAACCGTGTCGCCTCCTCCCTTCGAAGCGGACCTGACCGCAACGTCGAAGCATAGCGTCATTTGGAACCGGGATCTATCCTCTTTCCTGATCCTTTTCCCGAAAACCCACGTACCCTCCATACCTCCTCTAAATCGAGCGGTTCTTAAAGAGGCATTTTCCAGAACTGTCAGATCAAAGGGATGCGATAAGGCAGGCGAGAAAGGGGAAACCTGC
>JBHIER010000593.1:0-2078 GCA_046760705.1 bacterium | reverse complement strand
TGGAAAGGGGGGTGGGGAGGATCGAGCTCACAGGGCTGCGCGGTTCTTCGAAATCGCTCTTTCTCTCCTATCTCTACGCCACACTGTCGCGCCCGCTCCTCGTCCTGACCAGTGACTCTGAAAAGGCGGAGACGATCCGGGACGATCTGGAGGGGTTCATCGGCCAACAATCGGTGCGGTACTATCCTGCCCGGGGTGTTCTCCCCTTTGAAGAGAGGTCGGCCTCCGTAGAAGTGACAGGGCTGCGCGTGGAGACTCTGGCCGATCTCACTGCCGGCCGGCCCATCACCGTTGTTGCTCCTGTGAGATCGATCCTCGAAAAAGTGGTCCCGCCGGAGGTGCTCGCATCGAAGACGATCAGCCTTCGGGTGGGTCAGACCCTCGACTTCGACCGTCTGGCGGCCCGACTCATCGAACTGGACTTCCAACGGGAGCCAATAGTGGAGGAGGTGGGCCAATTCAGCCTCAGAGGGGGCATTGTCGATCTGTATCCTTTCGGTTCGGAGAATCCCCTGCGGCTGGAATTTTTCGGCGACACCATCGAGTCGATACGATCCTTCGACATCAGCACCCAACGGTCGATCGCCCCCCAGCAGGGAGCGACCATCTTGCCGTGCACCGACGGCTGGGAACAGAGCGGTGGAGCATCAACGGGAGAGGCAGCCTGCACCCTTCTCAGATACCTGACCCCAGAGGCTATCCTCTTCATTGAGGAGCCGAGCCTTGTGCGAGATGAGGCTCAAAAGATCATAGAGGAGATAGAGGCGCAATACCTCCGGTCCCAGCAGGGGTGGGCTCAGGTGGATTCCTCTCACTTTGTGAGCCATTTTGAGGAGATTGAGGACCAACTGGGTTCATACCCAGTTCTCACCCATTCCCTCCTACCCGAAAAAGGAGGGGAGGTCATTGACTTGGGGGCCAGAGGGCAGGAACCCTTTAACGGCAACTTCAACCTCCTTAGAGAGGGCCTGGTCCGTTTACTTGAGGCAGACTATCACCCTTTTATCGTCTGCGACAACCGCATTCAGGCTGAACGGTTGGAGGAGCTGGCCGATGATCTTTCGGGAAGCATCCGCTTCGCTGTAGGCCACCTTCACCACGGCTTTCTCCTTCCCGATGCGGAGCTGGCCGTCTACACCGACCACGAGGTCTTTCGTCGCCATCGTCTCCCCCACCGACCCCCAAAATATGGAGGTGGTGTTCCTCTCAAGGACTTTGAGACGCTCCGCCGCGGTGACTACGTGGTCCACATCGACCACGGCATCGGCCGATTCGAAGGGTTGAAGCGAATTGCTGCAGGAGGGACAGAGCGAGACTGTCTCTCCATCACCTACCAAAATAGCGACAGGCTCTTTGTCCCCATAGACCAGTTGCACCGGGTCCAAAAGTATGTCGGGGCCGAGGGGGCGGTTCCCACCCTCAGTAAGCTGGGTAGCACTCAGTGGGAACGGACAAAGGAAAGGACAAGAAAAGCCATCACAAACATGGCTGCAGATCTCATCAAAATCGATGCTGTGCGTAAGGCCCAGAAAGGGCATGCTTTCTCACCGGACACCGAATGGCAGAAAGCGGTGGAAGCTGCCTTCCCTTACGAAGAGACCCCGGACCAGTTGAAGGCGGCCGACGAGGTCAAACAGGACATGGAGTGCCCGGCCCCCATGGACAGGCTGGTCTGCGGAGACGTGGGCTACGGAAAGACCGAGGTGGTAGTTCGGGCTGCCTTCAAGGCGGTCATGGACGGTAAACAGGTGGCCTTTCTGGTTCCCACCACCATTCTGGCCCAGCAGCATTTCAAGACCTTTCTCGACCGCTTGGGAGATTACCCCATCAGAGTGGAGATGCTGAGCAGGTTTAGGACCAGGAGTGAACAGAGAGAGATTATCGAAGGCCTGAAAAAGGGAACCGTGGACATCGTCATTGGCACCCATCGGCTCCTCCAGAAGGACGTTGGGTTCAAGGATCTCGGGCTGGTCGTAGTGGACGAAGAACAGCGCTTTGGCGTGACTCACAAGGAGCGTCTCAAGAAACTGCGCACGTTGGTGGATGTCCTCACCCTCACTGCAACTCCCATCCCCCGC
>JBHIER010000592.1:0-2078 GCA_046760705.1 bacterium | reverse complement strand
ACTTGACGAATAATGTCCAGGTAAGCCAGAGCCGGTTTGACCATGACGATGTCCGCCCCCTCCTCGATGTCCTGCTCCACCTCCCGCAGCGCTTCGCGAGCGTTGGGCGGGTCCATCTGATAGGATCGCCGGTCTCCGAACTGGGGCGCCGACTCGGCCGCCTCGCGGAAAGGCCCGTAAAAGGCGGAGGCGTACTTTGCACCATAGGCCATGATGGGCAGGTTGTCGAATCCATTCTCGTCCAGAATCCGGCGGATGGCCCCCACCCGTCCGTCCATCATGTCCGACGGGGCAACCATATCGGCTCCGGCCCGGGCGTGAGAAAGAGCCTGTCTGGACAGAAGCTCCAGGGTCCTGTCGTTGTGAACATCGCCCCCCTCAACCGCACCGCAGTGCCCGTGGCTGGTGTACTCGCAGAGACAGACGTCGGTGATGACTAACAGCTCAGGCACTTCATCCTTCACCGCCTTGACCGCCCGCTGGATGATGCCGTCCTCAGCATAGGCTTCGGAACCGACTTCGTCCTTGTGAGAGGGGATGCCGAAGAGGATGACGGCCGGAATGCCAAGGCTCTGGACCTCGGCACACTCCTTCACCAGTAGATCCACAGACAACTGAAAATTGCCAGGCATGGAGGTGATCTCTCTTTTGACCCCCTCTCCCGGACAGACGAAGAGGGGATAGATGAGATCGTCAGCGGAGAGTTTCGTCTCCCGGATCATACGCCGAAATGTTTCGTTCTTCCTCAATCGGCGCATCCGTGTGATTGGAAAACCCATCTGTGTGCTCCTTTTCGTTCGTAATTTCTAATTCATGTCTTTCCGAAAATCCCCCAATTTGTCATTCCGGCGTGTTTTTATGCCGGAATCTCGTTGTTCTGGGTAGGAGATTCCGAAACAAGTTCGGAATGACAGGGAGACAACTGTTTCCGGACAGACACTCATTCATTAATTGCTCGCTGATCCCAATCTCCTCGTCGGTGAGGTAGCAGGCTGGATCCTCGGCCCAGGGATCGTTATGGACGAACTGGGCCCTGACGCGGAGACTCCCGCCGCACATCTCTATCCATCGGCACTGGGCGCAGCGCCCCTTGAGAAGGGGCAAGCGATCCTTCAGACCGGCCATCAATGGGTCTGAAGTGTCCTCCCAGATGTGGCTGAACCTCCGCTCCCGGACGTTGCCGAAGGCATAATCCATCCAAAACTGATCGGCATGAACGTCCCCTCTGAAGTCGATGTCTGCAATACCCACTCCGGAACTGTTTGCCCCCCCACCGTTCCATTCCAGGAGCTGTTTCACTTTTTTCGCTCTTTCGGGGTTCTCCTTGAGAAGCTTCAAGTAGATATAGACCCCATCAGCATGATTGTCCACAGTGAGCACGTCCTTTTTCAATCCTCTCTGGTGGAGTCCTTTCGTCTTCTCCAAGATGGTATGAAGCGCGAGACGGGTCTCAGCAGGACTGAGATCATCACCGGAGAGGGATCGCCCGCGGCCGGCATAGGCCAAATGATAGAAACAGAGCCGTTCGATCTTCTCTTTCTCCACAAAATTGAAGATCTGGTCCAGTTCCTGGACGTTGTGCCGGGTCAGGGTCATGCGGAGGCTGATCTTTAACCCCACAGCTTTACAGTTGCGAATCCCTTCCACCGCCCGACGAAAGGCACCCCCTTTTCCCCGAAAGCGGTCGTTGGTCCGGCCGATGCCGTCTAAGCTGGCACCAACGTAGACCATACCCAGGTCTTTGATTCTGTGCGCTATCTCCGGGGAGATCAACGTGGCATTGGTGGAGAGAACGGTGCGCACCCCTCTGCTCTGGGCGTGGGCGGCAAGCTCGAAGATGTCCTTCCGCATCAGTGGCTCACCGCCGGAGAGCAGAAGGGCAGGCACGCCGTAGTCGGCCAAATCATCGATCATGGCTTTGGCCTCAACAGTAGTGAGTTCATCACTGTACCGTTTCTCCTCGGAATCGGTGTAGCAGTGGATGCACCGGAGGTTGCACGTCCGGGTGACGTTCCAGACAACCACGGGTCGCCGTTTTCGGGCCGAAGGGACCAATTTATGGGCATGGGACATGTCAC
>JBHIER010000591.1:0-2085 GCA_046760705.1 bacterium | reverse complement strand
GAGGAGACCGACCCTTCCATCGCCGTAGACGCCCACAGCCTGGGTATTGAGGGAGACGGTCACATTCGGGTAACGTCCCACCTCCTCGGTCAGCTTGGTGGCGATGTCTATGCCCCGCATCCCGGCATAGACGTCGGCCACAGTACCGAAGAAAGAATGGGTCTGCAACACCAATTTGCCTCCGAGGCGATGTTTGTCATCGACCAGGAGAACGTTCAGCCCGGCTTCTCCCAGTTCGATAGCCGCCGCAATCCCGGCCGGACCACCGCCGATGATGAGAACGTCGGTCTCAAGTTCCTGCGGCGGTGCAAAGCTCCGCCGGCCCAGACTCACCTCCGGCAGCTCCGGCAGGCCTTCGCAGGATCGGACGACCATCTCCTCTCTGACCCTTGTCATGCAGCCTTTGACCGGCACACCATCAGCGATCACAGTGCACTGGGCGCACTGGCCGTTGGCGCAGAAAATCCCCTGCGGGCTGGAGTCCTTGGGGTGATGCCCGAAGATGCGAACGCCGTGGGCAAAGAGAGCCGAGGAGATGACCTCACCCGGCCGGGCGTAAAGCCTCCGTCCGTCGAAGGTGAATGGGACCGGTTTCGCCGACTCTACCGTGAGAATGGGATGCTCTTCAATTCTGTGTATGTCCGACGGTCGGGACAACGTAACCTCCCAGGGGGTCCCAAATCTCTCCGAGAGAAATCTCTCTGAAATGTGAATCTTTCAAATCTTGCCTCATGCGTCTGGCATCTTGTCTCTGTTATCTCTCTTGCCTGAGGAGAACCATCGAGTGAAGAACCCCCACAGGGAGCCCATTGGGGTTGGCCATTCCAATCTCCTCTTTTCGCAGATGGTGGAGCCGCCCATGCCGCCGACGGCTGACATCAGTCGGCGCATCTCTTCCCCATCGACAGTCCCTTCCGGGCCGGTGAGCTCATCCGCCCTTCTCACCACCTCCATGGAGGCATAAATTCGGGCCTCGATCTCTCGCACGGCCCTGGCATCCAGCAGGTTGTACCTGGCCCTCAATCGGTTCAGTCCGAGACCGGCCTCGTAGGTGGCCCGGGTGATCTGGTCGCGATCCATCCAGGCCGTCTCGTAGTTGAGCATGTGCTTCCAGGTAGGGCCCAGGACAATCCGGCGGTGATCTTCCAGGGTGCGGCAGAAGAGCCTGAACCCGTTCTTTTCCGGATTTTCGAAGGCCCTGCTCCCTGGATCGACGAAGAGAGCCAGAGGGGCGATATACGGGTGCACCTGCCGGCCCCGGCCAAACGTTTTGAGCAGTTCGCCGCAGTAGGTGACGGTCTCGGCCACAGAGTGGGGCCTCTGTTTAGGAAGGCCCACGGTGAAGAAGACGTCTACTCTTTTCACCCCGCTGGAGAGGCCTTCTTCGATGGCTCTCTCCAGAGCTCCGGTGTCGATGGTTCGGCCGAAGGTGCGGGCCACCTCGGGATCATGAGATTCCGGCGAGATCTGGAGGTTAAGGTTTGGGAAGACCGCCGAGAGGCGATGCACATAGTTGTCCGAAACAGGGTGGAAGAGTTCAACAACCACGTGGTTCTCCACTCTTTTCTTCTCCATCGCTTTGAAGAATCGACCGACGTAGTCGCCCTGCCCCTGGCGGATGTCGCCCAGGATGAAAATGGGAGCCTTCGAATATGACGATATGAGCTGAATATCGTCGGCCAGATTCTCTGGTCTCCTGTAGGCAGGGCGCTCCCGACCGCATACCTTTCGATAACCGGTCCTCGATCCGCCGCAGGAGATGCAGTCGTTGAGGCAGCCCCGCCACAGGGTGACGGCCGTGATGGGGTAGCGCAACCAACCTTTAAAGGGTAGATGTCCGGCAAGATCGAAATGGCGGAAGACGGATCTGGCCATACCCTTGTAATCAAAGGAGAGCTCATTCAGATCGTCAGGGACATGGCGGAGGGGATTGACGAAGACCTCCCCCCGTTCGTTCTTCCAGGTCAGATTGGGCACCTCCTCCGGCCGGCGACCGCCTTTGATCGATTCCAACAGTTGGCGCAGGGGCTCCTCGGCGGAGTCACCCCGCAAGACGTAATCGACCTGCGGGTATTTGATCAGCTC
>JBHIER010000590.1:0-2086 GCA_046760705.1 bacterium | reverse complement strand
CCTCGTTACCGGCCGCATCCTTGAAACAAAGCTTCTTCTCCACCCAGGCGCCAGTAGCTTTATCGTACTTCTTGGCGCCCAGGAAGGTGTAACCGTGATAAGCGTCGTAGTAGAAACCTTTATATCCCAATCCCGGAAAGTCCTCCTCACCCGGATCGGAGCCGTATCCCTGAAATGGAATATCCCAGGGATAACTGTTTTCATCGGGGGTGAGGTCAATACCAAAGCCACGGAAGCGCGAGTTTGGCTGCCAGTAGGATCGGCCACCCTTGATGTTCATCCTGAAGCCGAAGACGGTGGCCCCGTAAGTCAGAGCGAGGGCGTGAATCTTGTTAGTCCCGAGCCCGGTAACAGGATCAGGAGGCCCTCCCAGGTCCACCGTGCCATCACCATTAATGTCAGCTAAACCGGTGTTGTAGAATTCAAACTCCACCAGATGGAAGTCATCGAGATGGCCCCAGGGCATGGTCCAGCTATGAACCGTCATCTTAACATCTACACCCAATTGGGTGGGCCAGGCGGCAGTGGACCACGCATGCGTGCGGTCTGGCGACAGGTAAGCACCTCCCTCCGGTGGATCATGGTAGTTGCGTCTAGGATCTGTGTACCCCGGGATCTTGTGATTATACTGAAGGAGTGCATAGTGTGCATTTTCTGCTCCGTGGACCGGCGCGTTGAGAGCGGCAAACTCATCCGTCGGGTTGTACTCAATGGCATACATATAGTTGCTAAAATCGATGGCGTAGAGCCCACTCATCCAGCTCCAGGCCGGGTTCCCGAAGAGGCCGCTAGTGACCAACCTGGAAGTAAAGAAGAGCCAGCTTCCGCCACCTCTTCTGCTGCCGAACCTGCGTTGAGAGATGTCGTCATTATAGGGATACCTTCCCCATGGGTAATCGTAGTTCGCCGGGGTGTAGGTACCCCAGGTTTCTCCAGCCGCGATAACGATGTTCTTGTTGGCCTCTTCAGCCCAAAGGAGGATCTTGGTTACGGCCAACCCCAACAACACCGTCAGCAGAATTACTATAAATTTCTTATAGATACGCATGTCATTTTCTCCTTTGATTTAGTGATTTAAAGCAAGCTAACGAAACCATTCGCAGAGCTTCACCCTAAAAGCTGATGTCTACACCAATCCAGGCCTGCCGTGCAGGACCATAGAGCAACCGACCCAAAGTGTCATGGGGGACCTTGCGATAACCTTCCGGATCGGGCTCGTCACCGGACTTGGGCACGAAGTCTCGACCGATCTCGAAGATCGTTTGGTCTTTGGCTTCCATAAACGGAGTCCTGTTGTAGGCCAGGATATTCTTGTGGTCTGTTAGATTGCGGATTTCCACGAATGGTCTGATCCTCAAGCCACTCAAGAGCCCTTCCCAGCTTAAGCGCAGGTTGATCCAGTAGTTCCAGGGTCCCTCGCGCATCTTGGGGCTAACATCGAAATACGGATCGTTCTCGATATTTTCAGTGGGCCAATACTTGAAGCCGCTCATCGCCTCCGCCACGGTGGACACACGCACTCCGTAAGGCAAGAAAAACATCAGAGATCCTGTGAACCGATGCGTTCGATCAAAACCGCCGGCAAGAGGATTAGCTGTACTTCGAACCACGATATTTTCCTCTCTATAATTATAGGACTCTCCCCGCTCGATCGGCAGTTCGGCAAACTTGCTGCTGTCTGCAGATGCAGAGAAACTAATTCTCTGACTCTCCTCGGCACCACCTCTCGGTACAGCAGCCTTAATGTAGGAGTAAGCATAAGTAACCTGTCCTGACCACCATTTGCCAGGACGCTTCTGGATGCTGAGCTCAATCCCACGGGAGTCCGCATGGCCCCAACTCGTCAGAAGCCTCAAGCCCTGTCCGGCATAGGGAGTCAGAGAGAAAGTCAGCTTCGAGTAATTCTCCACATCTCGATAGTAGACGGTACTATTCAGGACGATGTCGGGGACTGGAGAGTACTGCAGTCCTATCTCATAGGCTGTAGAGCGTATTGGATCTTGGTCAACCCACACCGATACCATAGAGGGAGAAGCGGAGTAATTAGTAAAGTTGTAGTCGGTGTACAGACTGGCGAAATTGGGGT
>JBHIER010000589.1:0-2096 GCA_046760705.1 bacterium | reverse complement strand
CTCATCCCTGCGCCTCTATTTGCCGCAGTTCAGTAATTTCTTCTCGGTAACCTTCGAGAGCGGTCAAGCTGATGTTAGTATTATCAATAACTTAGCCATACCCCTGGGCGCTCCCATTGAAGTGGTGTTAAAGAGAACGGACACAGAGGAGGTGATAGACACGGTAGTTTTTGCGGACGAGATTGCTCCGGGGGATAGTTCCCACCAGGTTTTGGATCTGTCCAGCAAGACCCTTCCCAATGCTTTGTTGCTGGAGGTCTCCGGCGGCTCTCCGGGAAGCAGAAGAGAGCCCGTAATCGTTGATTCTCAAAGTTCCTTCACGGTAAGAATCGAACTCTCCACTATCGTCATTACCGAAGCCACCGCCCAAATCCCGGCACAGGAGTTCACGGGCTCGGATTCAGTAACGGTCGAGGATTCGATTTCCGTCAGCGAAGCAGTAATTAAGTCCGGAAGCATCCATTTTGAATTGACAAGTTTCTTACCTTTGGACATAACTCTAACAGTAGAGATACCGGATTTTATGTCTCCCGAAGGGCAAGGATTAACTGTTGAGGTCTCGCTGATAAGCAACGAGACGACTGTGCGGGAGATTCAATTGGATGGCTACGTGTTTAAGCCGCGAGTGCTCGGTGACGGTAGACAATCCCTCTCTTTTGACTGGTGGGCTCAAACCGCAGGTTCTGGAGAAGATTTCGTGACCATCAAAAGCGAGGATTACATCCAGACCGAAGTGGGAATTTCAGAACTTGTATTTGCAATGGTCAGGGGCAGACTCAATTCCGTAAAAGTCAACATAGATCCGGTGATAAGACAAATCGATCTTCCCTCTGACCTCCACGATATTTCTTTCCCTGGTGCCAGAATGGAACTCATCATCCAAAACGGCATCAATTTCCCTTTACAGTCCAATCTGTTGATCATTGGTAGAAACAATGGCTCAGGGAACACTGTAGACCTTCGGGTTCAAAGCAGGATAGAAGCCTCCAATGGCGATGGTCAACCCACAGAAACCACTATCACCCTCGATGAAAATAATAGTAACATTGTGGAATTCCTCCAAGCCATGCCTGAAGAAATAGAAGTCTCAGGAGAAATCGCCATCGGTGATGGGGATGGGGAAGGAAGTATCTCCGCCGACGATTTCATGGAAGGAACCGTGAGGATAGAAGTGCCACTGGAGTTGGCTTTCGCCGAACAAGAAATCGACACCGATGTCGACACCGTAGAAATCGAGAAAGATACCCGGGAGAACATAGTAGAAAATTTGCAGTCAGGCCGAGTAATTGCTGAACTTGAAAATCATTTGCCTGTCGGGGCCGAGGTTGAGATCTACATTGCACTAACAGACTCGTCAGTCTTCAGTTCTCCCGACCTGGTCATTGGCCCCATTACTATCGCTCCTGGTGTGATAGCCCCCCAGTCAGGTCGAGTTTATCAATCAACTTCCAACCAAATAACCATCGATCTCAACAAGGAAGAATTAAGTCTCTTCGAACATTCCCCTGTCTATACTGGCCTATTGATAAAAATACCAGGGACTAATGGACAAGTAATCAAAATCTATGACAATGATTTCCTTGGCGTAAAGGCATACAGTGTGGTCAAATACCGAGTTCAGGGATAGAATCATGATTAAATCTATTAACGGACAAAAATGGCGGTTGGGGTTTTGGGCTATCCTGATTTTAGTTTGGAACATGGTGCCCACAGAGGCCTGTGCTTTCCCTGGGGGCTCAAATGCGAGGAGTGGGGGGTTGGCTGGAGCGTATACGGCTCTTTCTCGTGGGGTGGATGCCGCTCTATGGAATCCCGCCAATTTAGGGCTTGCTTCGCCTCACCGCTTTTCCCTCAACCTCGTTTCTGCTGCGGTCGGCCTCAGCAATAACAGTTTCTCCAAATCGCAGTACGATCTTTACAATGGTGCCTTCTGGGATAGTACGCGCCAAGAGGCTATCCTGGCAAGCATTCCCTCCGGAGGGCTCAAATTGAATTTGGATTCTGAAATTCAGGTGCTCGGCTTTTCCTATGGCCCCTTTGCTTTCACTGCCACCGGCAACATCGCCTCAGATTTGGTTATGGCGAGGGACTCCTTT
>JBHIER010000588.1:0-2098 GCA_046760705.1 bacterium | reverse complement strand
GGCCTTCAAATTAAGCCAGCAGGATACGCATACATGACGCAGATCATTCGCGAGCCAGAATTTCAGAAAAAAGCTCATGAGAAATTCACAAAAAATATGGAGGTAAAGTATTCTACATCATTTCTATAACAAAGGGGAAAAAGAAGATTATTCATAACGCAGAGGTTATTCAAGAAATCAGGGAAGAAATCGAAAGATTGGAGAGGGGGTGATACGCCTAATTGGCCACGCACCACATACGTGCAAGGGGTCCTATGCCTGCTACAGCGGTGCTAAATCCTCGCCACAGATAAGCAGAAAGGAGGCAGCAGAAATGACGAAGATAAGGGAGAATGGGTCATTTTGCAGAAGGGTAAGTTCTTTCCGTCTGAAGAGAGAGAGTTTGAGAAGTTTGAAGACAGCTTTACTGCTGTCAGTGTTGGTTCTTTTCCTCTTTCCGAGCGATAGTGTCGCTGGCGAGGTCTTTTCGCCTGAGGATGTTTTGAGGATGAAAAGATGTTCCAATGCGAGAATCAGCCCGGACGGTGAATGGATTGCTTACACGGTTAATGTGCCGCGCAAAGCGGATGAGGAAGTTGGAGGTGCCTATAGCGAGCTTTATCTCGTCTCGGTCCAAAGCGCTGAGATCAGACCGTTTATTATCGGGAAGGTTAATATTAGCTCTCCGCGCTGGAGTCCTGACGGGTCAAAGATTGCCTTTCTGACCAAGAGAGGTGAGAAGGCGAAGACCCAGGTCTGGATGATCCCTGTGGACGGCGGCGAGGCGAGGCAAGTTACTCATTCCGAGACCGACGTCTCCGCCTTTCGTTGGCATCCGACAGGAGAAAAGATCGCCTATATCGCCACCACTCCCAAGACGCAGCGAGAAAAGGAATTGGAAGATAAGGGGTACGGGTTCATCTTCTATGAAGAGAATTTGAAACACCGCAACCTCTACATGATTGATGTTGATAGGAATGGTGAAGAAAATGAAGCAGAGCAATTAACCGAAGGCGTGACGGTCTGGAGCTTCGAATTTAGTCCTGACGGAAGGACCATCGCGGCGGCTGTCTCACCGAAGAACCTGGTCGATCACCGATATATGTTTCAAAAAATCCACCTGCTTGATGTTGAGACGAAAGAAATGCATCGGCTAACAGACAACCCTGGCAAGCTCGGAAACTACGCTTTCAGTCCGGATGGTTCCAAAATAGCATATACAGCAGCAATCGAGAGAAGAGACCACGCAGTAAGCCAAGTTTATGTGATAGATGTGAGCGGAGGAGAACCGACAAATCTGACTCCACCCAATTTCCGAGGTCATGTGCATTGGGCCGGATGGAAGGATAAGAACACTGTCGTCTACCGGGCTGGAGAGGGTGTCTGGCCTACCTTGAGTCTCGTGAAAGCCGACGGTGGAGACCGTGAAGTCATCCTTCATTCTCAGGAGACAGGTGTCATTTTCGGCGCTCCAAGCTATACGCAGGATTTCAAACATTTTGCGTTGGTGGGGAATGCTCCTGATGTGCCAGGAGACGTTTACTACTGGAAGAAGGGGAAAAAACTGAGGAGGCTTACAACGCTCAACCCTTGGATGGCTGAGAGACAACTCGGAAATCAGGAGGTGATCCGCTACGATGCTCGGGACGGACTGGAGATAGAGGGACTTCTCATACACCCGGTCGATTATCATGAAACCGAGCGCTATCCGTTGATCGTCTTCGTTCACGGAGGACCTGAGTCTCATTACTCCAATGGATGGATGACGAGCTACTTTCGTGGGGGGCAGGTTCTGGCCGGCAAAGGATACGCAATTTTCTATCCTAACTACCGGGCCAGCACCGGGTACGGTGTAGAATTTGCCCTTGGAGGTTACGGAGATGCGGCTGGTAAAGAGTTCGACGACGTTGCCGACGGGATCGACTACCTTGTTGAGAAGGGAATCGCTGATCCGGAGCGTGTGGGGCTTGGCGGTGGTTCTTATGGAGGATTTGCAGCCGCCTGGTTCGCTTCTTATTACACCAAATATGTAAAAGCAGTATGCATGTTTGTAGGCATCAGCGACCTCATAAGCAAACGAGGAACGACTGATATTCCCTACGAAAATCTCTACGTTCAT
>JBHIER010000587.1:0-2108 GCA_046760705.1 bacterium | reverse complement strand
AATCAGCGAAGGGATATCCACCAGCTGAGCACAGATATCGAACAGTTAGTTCCTACTTTGACGTAGCCCGGGTGGCCGGGGCAGCAGTTCCGCAGATTGGTTTGTTAATCAACGAGATCCTCTGAAAGTCCAATCGTTTAGACAGCCACTGGGAGAATGAGCAAAGTCGCGATTGAAGAAAGGGGGTTGACAGGCGTGGTCTTCTTATATATAGTATAAATATAAGATAGCGAGGGCGCCCTTGAAACATCGAGCTTATTTACCGGCCCAAGAAAGAAAGCTCCGTTCCAGATTGATTCAGCTGCTGCGTTCGGGAGGCGTGGTCCGGGGAAATCTGGTCACCATGAGGAATACCTGTGGTAAGCCTAACTGCCGGTGTCAGAGAGGACAGAGACACGAGTCGCTCTATTTGGCCCAGAGTCGCAAGGGCAAACATCACATGCAGTATGTTCCTCGAAGTTGGCATCTTCGCATCCGGGCCTGGGCGGGGCGCTATCAGCAGATTCAAAAGGCTCTGGAATCGTTATCAGAGCAGTATTGGCAGAAGCTGGAGGACAAAGAGGAGTAGTTGCTGCGGCGATTTCTCCGATACGTGGACAGGGTCTTCGATTTTCGAGCCTCGCTTCAGACTCTGCGGGACAGCCGTCACCATCCTCTCATCTCTTGCCAGACGATCTTTTATTGTGTCTTTTTGCTCTTTGTTTTGAGGCTCGGGAGCCTCAATGCCTTGGAGGCCTATTATCAGCAAAGACCGAGGAGGCGAAGGTGGCAAGCCCACCTGGGTCAGGTTCCTCCCAGTGCGGATACGGTGGGCTACAGTCTGATGCGGTTTGATTGTGGGCGTTTGCGGGAGATGATTCGCGGGGTCTACCAAAGACTGCAGCGCAATCATCTGCTGGGTCAGATCCGCTTGAGCGGCTGGTCGATTGTGGCCCTCGATGGGCATGAGTTGTTTTCGAGTTATTCGAGGTGTTGTTCGCAGTGCTCGACCCGGCGGGTTCATACCCTTCAGGGCGAGAAGATTCAGTATTATCATCGCATTGTTATGGCTCAGCTCCTAGGAGGCCATCTGGCCATTCCTTTGGATATTGAACCCATTAGAAGCGGTGAAGATGAGGTAGCGGCTGGCAGACGACTGATGGAACGGCTTTTAAAGCGCTATCCCAAGGCCTTTGATGTGCTGGCGGTCGATGGGTTATACGGCCGGGCCGGTTTTGTCAATCTATTGACCAGACATTCCAAGCACATCTTATTTGTTCTCAAGGAGAACAACCCGGATCTTCTAGAGGATGCCAAGGGCCTGTTTACGAGCCAAGTCCCTTGTGTGAGGGAGCAGGACTCGAGGCTGTATCGGCGCTGGGACGAGGAGGGATTCGAGCCTTGGCCAGAGGTCAAAGGCCCCTTGCGAGTAGTCCGCTCTTTGGAGACCCACTGCAAAGGCAAGCAACTCGAGACCTCTGACTGGTACTGGTGTACGACCCTACCCAAGGCGATCGTTTCTACTGAGACGATCTGTCAAATCGGACACAAGCGCTGGGAAATAGAAAATCAGGGACTCAATGTCCTGGTCAACTACTATGGTCTTGACCATTGCTTCAAACATCACCCGACGGCCATTGTGGCTTTTGCCCTGATCTGTTGTCTCGCCTATACCCTCTTTCAGATGTTCTACTGGCGCAATCTTAAACTGCCCCTGCCTCGCCGAGGATCCATGCAATTTGTAACCTATACCTTGCTCGAAAGCCTCCCCGAGATCCTCCAACACCCCATCCACCTAAAACCCGACTGACCCCCATCAGCTAAAGGAGCTTTTCCACCACCATCCGCCGCCTGCGGTCCGCAGACGGTGAGAGCGGTCTTCTCTGTCTATCCCATCGGCCGGATACACACTCCAGCCCATATCCCCTCCCCAAACCAGCTGAAAAAGCCTTCGCGATCTCCCCTGCCATAGCTTATTTGGCAAATCTTCCCTCAGTTCATAGTCTTACGGAAAATCAACCGCCCATTTACGGAATTCCTGGGGTGATGGCAGGATCCTTGACAAGAGGGCCATGATTCTCATAACATGCTTTAATTGCGGGAATTCAATGGGTTGAGCCGAGGCCGCT